>NZ_DAORXT010000036.1:0-27426 GCF_035371925.1 Acetivibrio sp.
TTATTTGGCCTCTTGGAATGAAATGAAAGAGGCAAAAGCGAAGGGATTCGATGTCTCGAGCTTTTATTTGGCCTCTTGGAATGAAATGAAAGAGGCAAAAGCGAAGGGATTCGATGTCCCGAGCTTTTATTTTCAGTCTTGTAAAGTCCTGTTTAAAAGCATAGTACTTTTTATACCGGACAATAATTGTAAAAATATGGCTAATAAATGTTGGAGCTATTAAAATCTCAAAGGAAATGATAGTATATTTTTAATTTTAGTGCAGCTTTTCATCCCGCCAAAAGGTACTTATGGTGAAAGGGGGATTTAAATTGTGGAACAAAAGTCTTTGTGTACGGGTGATGATGTGGAAAATGTTATATGGAAGTTGTATCGGCATATATTCATGATAACGTAGCGGAAATTTATATTACAATGCAGGACCTTGTAGGGGAACGCATAGATGAGACAATAGACCTTTACGACAGCTATTCCATCAAACGCCCGTTTGACAGCTCGGCGACCTGCGAGCTTGTGGGCTATGACGAGGCAACAAGAACGGCAACTTTTCTTATATCCATAACAGAGTGGGGCAACAAAAAAATCGTTGGGGATAAAATAACTTTTTCTGCCAGGGAATTTTTAAGTGACAAGAGAATATACGATGAGATACCCATACCGGTAGATTTGACTAATATTGACGATGCGCCATATACGAAGGAAGTTCCTCCCGGTGGAGGAGGCGGTCCAAAATACGAAGAATATGTTTTCCATGGTTATGGAAGTAAAACTAAAGTTCTTGCACCATCATCCCCAATGGATTTTCCGGTTGAAGGAATCGACTTTACGGGTATTGGATATGTGGACGGCCTGCTTCATATTCAAACATCTGTTGTAAATAATTTGACAAAGGATAACCACGGATACTTTTTCCTTAACGACAAGAGCGGAAAGGATGTCCAGTGTATTTATAATGTTAGTTTTAGCGAAAATGTTGATAGTGACAACCGGGTACATTACGACGAGTTTGTATTTGATATTCCCAAATCGGAGATAGGAGAATATTCGCTTTACGGAATTTTTGTTACGAGCGGGATGTATACCAAGGGGAACTGGCAAGTGACATTCAGGCTTGAAGAGAAGTAAATGACAATTAACAGGACTTGAAAAATCATTCAAGTGCGCGGTTCGTCTACAATGGGGAAAAGAATTTTCATTGTAAAACCTTTTCCCCATTCGGATTCAACATTCAAAAATATATTGAGATCTTTTGCGATTTCTTTTGCAAGATACAGCCCCATACCGGTGGCTTTTTTTCTCCCATCCCCCGAATCGCCGGTAAAGCCTTTCTCAAAGATATACGGCAAGTCACAGCTACGCACTCCAATTCCATTGTCACTGATGGACAAAACGTAATTAAAGTCGGTTCTAACGGCTTTTATGCATAACTGGGGGGAGGTGTCAGAGCTGTACTTGATGGAATTGCTGATGGCCTGGCTAATCAAAAAAGCAAGTCCTCTTCTGTCGGAATATACGAATATGTCCGGAACCTGCATTTTAATCTGAAAGCGCTTTTCTTCCAACAATGGCAGATAATCGTCCAATACTTCATCAATGCACGTATGAAGATTTATAAATTCAAACAGATAATCCTTTTGAGTTCCTTTTAATCTGGAATAAAACAGCATTTGGTTGATAAACTCTTGCATTCGATTTCGTATATAATCCAGCTTGAACGCAAAATTTTCAGGTAGTTCGTCCCTTCGGTTGTCCAATAGCATTGTAAGTAGAGAAAGAGGGGTCTTGGTCTCGTGAGCCCAGGCTTCTACATATTCCTCATAATCCAATACACGGGTCAATAACTGTTCGATGGAATCATTTTTTTCACGCAGTACCCGTCCCAACAAGAGAATCATTTCCTTTTCTGCATCGCTGCATAATTTTAGGAGTGATTTTTCGTTGATGTCGTCCGGACTACTCAAAAAGCTTTCAAAAGCCTGCCTCTTTTTATGCTCATGATTACAGACCACTACAAATACCACAGAAAACAGAAGCAATGTCGCAAGGATAATAAAGCCCATTAATGCGTAAAAGGATTGTACATCCGCAAGCCATAGGAGGATTGCGGAAAGAGAGTCTACACATAACAACAATGCCAGCCAGGGAGCATACTGCTTAAAAATCTTCCAATTCTTATTCATAAGAATTTTCCTCCATGGTAAGCTTATACCCGACTCCGCGTACGGATACTATCTTTTGGCGCATTTTTAAACTTGACATTGTCTTTTTCAATCGGGTCAAATTAACCTGCAGAGCATTTTCGTCGATAAATTCGGTTGTTCCCCAAATAGCCAGGCACAAGTCATCCTTTGTAACAATATCCTGTCCTTGAATTAGAAAAACCTCCAATAATTTTCCCTGGTTTTTAGGAAGAATAACAGACTGATTATGAATATACAGCGTATATGTCTGACGATCCAAGAGGAAATCAGCGCCCTCCAAAAGATTGGTGCGGCCTTCATACCGTTTTAAGACATTCGCCACTCGTGCAAGCAAGCGCTCTTTTCTGCACGGCTTTGTCAAGTATTCATCTGCACCTAAATCCAGGGCATGAAGTTCATCCCTTAGCTGATCCCGGGAAGTCAAAACAAGCACAGGAATTGCACTTTTTTGCTTTATCTCTCTACAAATCTGAAAACCGCTGACACAGGGAAGATTTAAATCCAGCAAAATGAGATCGGGAGAAAGTGAAAGTAGTTGCTCTGTTACGTTTTCAAAGGACTCAACCGCATCAACTTTATATCCGGCTTTACTTAGCATATCTTTTAATTCTTCACGCATAAATACTTCGTCTTCCACAATAACAATATACTTCATGCTTTCTCTCCCTTCCTCAAAATTTTTTCATTCTTCCCGTTCCGGTACCATGAGTGACAGAATATAACGATTGCCGGATTTTTTGACCGCAACCATATAGATACATTCTACCACACAAAGCAGCAACACCATAGCTGCGGAAATCATTATCATTGCAGGAATATTATTTTTAGCTCTTGAGGATAACAAGCCACTAAACAGTGCCCGAATGCCGAAAATGCTGCTAATTGCCGCAACAGCTGTGGGGATGCCGAAATACCACCTAATCTGTTTTCCTGCTGAGTAGCATAGTGTTTCATACGAGGCACCCAGACGAATCAAAGTCTTGTATCGCCTGCCGGTTTTTTGCTGCCATGTAAGGAATTGAACTCCGATGATAGTATTGGCTATTATTAGAAAAATAATAGCCAAATAGATTGTTATATAGCTTGCAGCAACTATATAAAACAGCTGACGGCCCATATTCTGCAAATAGCTTTCGTAGATTAGACCTGCAGCATCGAGCTTCTCATTTGCTTCTAATATAGCTCTTAAAAGACTTTTGCCGGCAACTTGCTTCGGATTTAAAACAGCATTTAAGTAAATATCATAATCATTTACGGTAAAACGTTCAAAATCCGTATCCGGCACAATCAAAGCGAAGGATAATGTGATGGAACTGTCTGTTACAAGGTCTGTACTTTGAACAGTACCGACGAGGTGATAATTCTCCCCGGCGATTTGAACTTCGGGATTTTGAGCTAAAATTTGATTTAGCATTTCTAATTTGGCCGGTGAAACAAACCCGGTATCCATGTAAACGGCTGCCTCACCATCCATAAGTTCAATAGTGGGCTTTTTTGCAATAGACAAAAGCCGGTTATAGCCTGAGAGAGAAATCAAATGGGGATACGTCTCATAACTAAAATTATTCAGGAGAACATTTCTGTCGTCGCTCTCCGGCATCCGGGCTAAATATTCCATTACAGAATTCATCTGAAATGCATTGCTATAATCCTCTGCCAATCGAATATACCCTACTCTCATCTCAAACAGCTCAGAAAATAATGAATCTAGCTTTTGAGATGCTAAAGCTTCCTTGACAACAGCCATATCCTGTGAAGTACTATCAAAGGTATAATCTAAAACATGCTCTTCTGACTCACCATAAAACTGTGCAATGGCCACACCTGCACCAAAACAGCATAATCCCGCCAAAATCAAAAGGGAGCTGATAGCCAATGTCGTGGAGCGGTGAATGACATTTTCCTGAAGCTGCCGGAAGGTAAAGGCCAGAAGCTTTTGGTCATTACCGCTGCGTTTTGCCAAAAAGTCCATAATTACACGAAAACCAAAAAACAGTAACAATGTGCCGGTAAATCCGAGGATTAGAGTAAGCCCCATTTTGTCAACTTCATGCCAAGCCAGGCCGCTGATTGCCATGCCGTATGCAGCCGCCAAGAAAATAACACCAACCGGCAATGCCAAGGCATAAACAATGGAGGGCAAGTCCTTTTTTGCACCTTCCGGTGTCTCCACAAGTAACGAACCTATCTCCTGGCGTGCTATTTTACCGCTCAGAATAATAAAAGCTATCAACTTAATGAGGTAAAACCCGATAGCCGTCCACAAGACAGCCTGAAAGGAAATTGAAGTTTGATGCCCTACAATACCGAGTCCTACAAGGCGCGCGGTTACCAAACTGATAAACTCCGATAATAAAATTGCAATCGGCAATCCCATGAAAAGCGCCATTATACTACTGCGAAAATCTTCTGCCAGTAACATAAAAAACAATTTCGAGCGGCGCATTCCCATCATCAGATAAACACCGAATTCATGCCTGCGCCGTTCCAATTGAAATTTGCTGGCGAAATAGACCAGAAAGAACAGAATAAATAATGTCATTCCGTAAAATAACGGTATCATGGTAAGAAGTTTGCTTACAGCATCACTTTCCAGCTTTGTAAGAAAAATCATAACGTCTTGCTTTGACAAAGACAAAATATTATAAAACGCAACTATGGATATCAGAAGGGATGCAAAAAACAATCCGTTTTCTTTTCTGCTTCTTTTACTGTTACGTGAAACCAACTCAAAGAACATTTGCAGTTCCACCTCCCAATTGTGCCATAACTTTTAAGATGCGCTCATAAAATGCCTGCTGAGATTCTTCGGGAATATTTCTACGGAGCTCATGAAAAATCATTCCATCCTGAATGAACAGAATTCGCTTGCAGTAGCTTGCTGCATTGGAATCATGAGTTACCATTAATATAGTGGCATTATACTCTTGATTTAGGCCCAGAAGTTTTTCCATCAGTAATTTTGCATTTTTAGAGTCCAATGCTCCTGTCGGTTCATCTGCCAAAATAATACTTGGATTTAGAATCATTGCTCTGGCAGCAGCAACTCTTTGCTTCTGACCGCCGGACATTTGAGAGGGAAACTTGTCCAATACATCTGTAATTTCCAAATATGAAGCAAGCTCCGTAATCCTCTTATCGCTTTCGCTTTTGGGAACGTTATGAAGAGAAAGGGGAAGGAGAATGTTTTCCCGGCCCGTCAAATTATCCAAAAGCTCAAAATTCTGAAACAGATAACCGATATGTTTTCCTCTGTAGTCTGCCAAATCGCCACCTTTCAGTGATTGAATTTCCTTTCTTTCCATAATAATCTTTCCGCCGGTAGGCTGGATTACAGTCGCAATGCAATTTAAGAGAGTTGACTTGCCTGAGCCGCTGCTTCCCATAATGCCAAGGAATTCTCCCTGCATAACTTGAAATGTAACGCCATCTAATGCTTTTGTCTGATTTTCCGGTTTTCCGTAATATTTACATAAATTTTCGATTTCAAGAATGCTCTTCATATTGTATGCCTCCTTTAGCTTCTAGATATATCTTATCATCTACAGCTTCAGATAAACACTTACACTCAATGAAAGTTTCCTTATTAAATATTTGATTAATAAAACTGTTTTGCCTTCCATTTTGAGGTATCTTATGTTACAATAAGGTATGAATCACGTATGTGTTTAAATTTTTCTATTGTCCGTGCCACACAATGTATATATCAAAAAATATCGATATCTTAAAAAATGTTGATGTTATGCTTTTAGGAGTCGGCTACATAAACTACATTGATGATGTTTTCACCAATTTTAAACGGGATGTTATTCCTTTGATAGAGCACTATCAGCCAAAACAAATAATATTCACCCATTTGGAAGAGTCTGACGGTATGTCGTATGATGAATATTGCCTGCCGGAAAAACAGTACGGGCATTTGAATATAGTGTTTTCTTATGATGGGATGGAAATAGAAATATAATTATATGCCTCAACGTTATAATATTTAGCCAATTGAGTCTCACATTGAAAGAAAGCTTTAAAAAATACAGAAAGATACATTGGATTAAGTTAAAACAAACCCAAAGCATTTAAAATATACTGAAGTGACAAGATAAAAGGGTATTTATGGATAGTGATGAAAAAGAATAAATGGATATGGGAACTTTTTTTGGTTCAAATCCGTTTTACTAAATATACAAAGCAAAATCGAAAGGAGTACTTATTATGAAAAAGGTTATAAATATTCTGTGCATAACAGTTATGCTTGCTTTGATAATTATACCTTTAAGTATGTCATTTGCTGACAATACAAAAAGTGGAAAAGACCAGAAGGGCATAGAGAATGAGAGCATGGACGGCAAGAGCATAGAGGATAGATTAAAGGGCGCCATTGCATTGTACATAGGAAGCCCTATAGCTATTGCTGACAATGCTGAAAAACAGGTTGATTCAACAAATGCCAATGTAAAGCCATATATCAAAAACGGCAGAACTTTGGTACCTGTGAGGTTTATATCGGAGAGCCTGGGTGCTAAGGTTGATTGGGACCAACAGAATTCCAAAGTTACTGTGAAGATGAACGACAAAGTTGTAGAGCTTATTATCGGAAACAAGACCATGAAGGTGGGAGGCAAAAATGAAGAGCTGGATGTGGCTCCCGAAATAAGCGAAGGCAGAACTTACCTTCCGTTAAGAAGTCTTGTAGAAGCGCTGGGCAAGAAGGTTTTCTATGATAGAGGACTTATTATTATAAGCAACAGGGAAGACATATTTGACGTATCTAAGGACAAGGGAATGATTGACGAAGTTATCGCAAGAGTAAACAATCTTCCGCGTGTAGGCTCAGCCGAAGACCTCAAAAAGATGCTTAAAGCTTACGGAGCAAATTATGGCGGAAGGAGTTGGACAAATTCCATATTTGAAAAGGAGCTTTTTTACGGTGCTGTAGAGGACTCTGCTGCTGCTCCTGCCGCTGCTGAAGGCTCAATGAACAAGAAAACAGAAGCTTTGGATTATTCTACTACAAATGTACAGGTTGAGGGAGTGGATGAGGCAGATGTTGTTAAGACCGACGGCAAATATATATACCAGATAAACAATAACCGGGTGGTTGTCATCAAAGCATATGATACTGTTGCCGGAAATGTTTATTCGGCTTCGGGAATGAAAATAGAGAGCATCCTGAACTTTGAAAATAGTAACTTTTATCCCCAGGAATTATATGTGGATGGAGATTATTTGGTTGCCATAGGAAACTATTATGAAGAAGTACCGGTGAAGACTTCAGGATTGAAGATTTTTGACAGATTTTTTGGCAGCATGACTCAAAATACTGTAAAAGCAATAGTTTTTGATATTAGTGACAGAACGGACATTAAGAAACTCAGGGAAGTTGAAGTTGAAGGAAACTATGTTTCTTCAAGGAAAATAGACTCTGTCCTTTATCTTGTTTCAAATATGTATCCGAACATCTATTATGCAGAAAAAGACGTAAGCAATTTAACTCCTAAATATAGGGATAGTGCCGTATCGGAAAAATATATTAATATGGAATGTACCCAAATAAGATATTTTCCAAATTCTTCTCAACCAAACTACATGAACATAGCTGCTTTTGATATAACGGACAATGAAGAAGTAAATGTCCAGACCTACCTTGGTGCAGGGGAGAACATATATGCATCCAGGGATAATCTCTATGTATCGGTTGGCCAATATAATTACGGCTTGGTTCGAGCTCTTCCTGTTGAGGAGATGAATTATGAAGACAGTATAAGTGATGATCCAGATGCAACTGTTTCAAACAAAAGGGTGGCAGAACCGGAAGCTGACTATGTATATGTGAATAGAGAAATCACAACAGTATACAAATTTTCCCTTAATGGAGCAAAAGTTACTTACTTGAGCAAAGGCGAGGTTCCCGGAAGAATATTAAATCAGTTCTCAATGGATGAATACAACGGATTTTTCCGCATAGCCACAAC
Organism: Acetivibrio sp.; assembly: GCF_035371925.1. Taxonomy (NCBI): domain Bacteria; kingdom Bacillati; phylum Bacillota; class Clostridia; order Acetivibrionales; family Acetivibrionaceae; genus Acetivibrio; species Acetivibrio sp. The sequence continues at coordinate 8,171 of NZ_DAORXT010000036.1, forward strand.
GGTAGGAAATGCGTGGTCATCAGGCTACGATATGTCAAAGAACAATGTTTATATATTGGATGACACCATGAATATTACCGGAAAAGTTGAGGATATGGCACCGGGAGAAATGATTTATTCGGTAAGGTTTATGGGAGACAGGGGCTATGTAGTAACCTTCAAGACTGTGGACCCTCTGTTTGTCATAGACTTGAAAGATCCTTCAAATCCAAGTATCCTTGGAGCCTTAAAGATACCGGGTTATAGTGATTATCTGCATCCTTATGATGAAAATCATATAATCGGTTTTGGAAAGGATACTGTGGAAATCGATGGTGGTGCATATTATAAAGGTATGAAAATAGCCCTGTTTGATGTTACCGATGTAACAAACCCAATTCAAAAGTTCTCTGAAATTATTGGGGACAGAGGCACCGAATCGGAGGTTTTAAACAATCACAAGGCACTGCTGTTTTCAAAAAATAAAAATCTTCTTGCCTTCCCTGTGACAGTTATGGAAGTAAGAGACGATGACGAAGATTATTATTCGCTAGCGTACGGAGAGTTTGCCTTCCAGGGAGCATACGTTTATAAAATTGATACTGAAAACGGCTTCGAACTGAAAGGGAAAATTACCCATATATCGGATGAAAAACTTGAGAAATCCATATACTACTATGATCCGGAAAAGTATGTGGAAAGAATTTTGTATATCGGGGACACCCTATATACACTGTCAAAAAGAACGGTTAAAGCTAATGAACTTTGGGATATGAAAGAGATTGGAAGCATAGATATTCCAAAAAATTAAGAAGGTTGTAATAATAATTCATAATTTGTTAACTTTTTATTAACATATTTAATGGTATAATAAATTAATAATATTTTGTAATTTGGGGGAACAAGGAAATGAAAGCTGGCGAAAGGAACAGACTATACAGGGTTTGGCATACGGACAAGAAAACATGCTCGAAATTTGATACAAAGGAAATTGAAGAAGTACATGCTTCGAGCATTAAGGAAGCCAAAAAGATTGTTGCTGAAATGTACCCTGACCATAGGGTGACATCAGCATGGCTGGTTCAAAAATAATGAATGTCCCTATTTATAATGCATTAAAAAAATATTCCGACTCATGCCCGACTGTTTTCCATATGCCGGGACACAAGCTTGGAAAAGGTATATCTTTACCGTTTTTGAGGGACTTGTATTTACTGGATTTAACGGAGATACCAGGCCTCGACAGTCTTCACTGCCCGACGGGGATAATTAAAGAAGCTCAGGATTTGGCGGCAAGGGCTTTCGGGGCCGACAGGACTTTTTTTCTGGTAAATGGCTCAACCTGTGGAATTCAGGCGGCAATCATGACTCTTTGTAAACCCCAAGACAAGATTATAGTTGTAAGGGACTGCCACAAGTCTGCTATTTCCGGCATGATGCTTTCTAAGGCAGTTCCCGTATATGTAAAACCGGAGTTTAACGGTTCTTTTGGCATTCCTTCAATTGTTTTGGAAAAAGAAATTGAAAAGGCCCTTATACAAAATCCTGACGCTGTTGGAGTTTACATAACGAGACCAAACTATTATGGGATATGCTCGGATATAAAGTCCATAAGTGAATTGGTCCATTCATACAACAAGGTACTGATTGTTGACGAGGCCCACGGCGCGCATTTGAAATTTTCAACGAAGCTCCCTCCGTCTTCCGTGGAATATGGAGCGGATATTTGCATTCAGAGTGCCCATAAAACCCTTCCGGCACTCACTCAAGGGGCATACCTTCATGTCAAAGGCAGCAGAGTTGATATCGAAAAGCTGGAATTTACCTTGTCTCTTTTAGAGACCACAAGTCCGTCATATATCATAATGGCCCATCTGGATATTGCCCGTGCTATTATGGAGTCAAGCGGCGAAGAAAATATCAACAGGGTGCTTGAAGGGGTGGAAATACTTTCTGGAGCGCTTTTAGAGAATGGTGTTTTTCGAATTCTTTCCGTTGACGATATAAATATAGGAGAAATTGATAGAACCAGAGTTGTTATCAATGTAAGAAATACAGGAAAAACCGGTTTTGAAATTGAAAAAGTTTTAAGAAATCAATATAATATTCAGGTGGAAATGTCCGATTTATATAATGTTGTGTGCATTACTACCGTAGCGGACACCCTAGAAGATATAATGAGGCTTCAAAGGGCATTTCTCCATATGGCTCAATGCCTTAAAAATGAGGGTACGCAAAGAAATTTGGAAAGAGAATTGGAGATAGACGGCTTGAATATACCGGAGCAAAGGATGGAGCTGGCTGCTGTCATGCACAGGGGTTTTGTAAAAAGAAAGCTTTCCGATGCCGTAGGGTTTGTGAGCAGAGCTATGATAACTCCATATCCGCCGGGAATACCGGTAGTATGTCCGGGGGAAGTTATAAGTAAAGATATCGCTGAGTACGTCATGAGAGTTATTGAAGCCGGCGGTGCGGTAAACGGGGTATCTTCAAGCCTAGAGGTTGATGTGATTGACTAGCAAAACCATGTAAAGGGGATTTTTATGAAAGGCAAGCTAATAATAATTGAGAGCGGGGCCGATGCCAGCGGAAAAGCGACTCAGACAGGCAAGCTGTATGAACGGCTGGTGGAGGAGGGGCATAAAGTAAGAAAAATTACTTTTCCCAACTATGACAGTGACTCTTCAGCTTTGGTTAAAATGTATTTAAACGGTGATTTCGGGAAAAATCCCAATGATGTAAGTCCCTATGTCGCATCCACATTTTATGCGGTGGACAGGTTTGCATCCTACAGGACTGACTGGGGGCAGGCCTATAATGACGGGTGGATAATTCTTGCCGATAGATACACCACCTCCAATATGGTGCATCAGGCGGCAAAAATAAAGGATTTGGAGGAAAAAGACCGCTTTCTTGACTGGCTGTGGAATTTCGAGTTTGGAATTTACAAGCTTCCGGTGCCCGACTGTGTTATATTTTTGGACATGCCTCCTTCTTACAGCAAAGAGCTTATGAAGGAAAGGGCAAACAAGTTTACCGGAGAGCAGAAAAAGGATATACACGAGAGAAATGATGAATATTTAATGGAATCTTACAGGAATTCCCTGTATATTGCCAAAAAATATAACTGGATTATGATTAATTGCGTGGAAAATGGGAATTTAAAAAAGATAGATGAAATTCAAGAGAAGGTTTATGAAGCCGTAAGTGGGATAATCAGTAAGTAAAGGCCTTTGTTGAAGTTATGGATTTCAACTATTATAATAGAACTGAAATATAATAGAACTGAAAAATGCTTTTGTTTATGCAGGCTTAAGGCGACATTTGTTATGTTACAGGCTTTACCGGAGTAATAAATCAAACTTCCGCAAATGGAGTGAGAAGCTATGAAGATTGGAGAAAGCACCAGCAAGACGACGGATCTGCGTGAGATTTCCGGACATGAACCGAAGAAGGTGGCCGACAGCAATGGAGCCAATTTTAAAAGGCATTTAAAGGAATTTGACAATCGCAATCATGAGGAAAGAATCCGTGCTCTGGTAAGTCAGATTGAGGAGCAGGGGAAAAAACTCAGCCAGAAGGTAGATGTAAGGGAGCTTAAGATTTATAAAAGGCTTATTTCCGATTTTCTGGATGAAGTCTTGCACCACTCCCATATGTTTTCAAAGGACAGCTATCTTGACAGAAGGGGCAGATACAAAGTTTATGCTACGGTAAAGAAAATAAATGCTGAGTTGGATGAGCTGACAAAAGAAGTTCTTGATTCCGAGGGGGACAACATTAACATACTGCAAAGAATTGAGGATATAAGAGGTCTTGTTTTGGACCTTATGTTGTAATCTTTTGCAAAAGTATTTTGTTATGGCAGGGGTGTGTTGTGGATTTTAACGCAATTATCGGCCAAAAAGATGTTGTTGAAGGCCTTAAAACATTGATAAACAACGACAAGATAGGACATGCATATATATTTTACGGACCTGAGGGAATAGGAAAGAGTACGGTTGCAAAGATTTTTGCATCCGTATTGATGTGCTCGGACAATACGGGGGATAAAAGCTGCGGCAGTTGTCAATCCTGCCGTCTTTTTGAAAATGGAACCAATCCCGACTTTAGCGTTTTGGAATGCAAAGGTTTAAGCATAGGTGTTGAGGAGATAAGGAATTTGCAGCATGACATATGCGTAAGACCGCTTTATTCCAAAAGAAAGGTGTATTTAATCCGGCAAGCGGAGAAAATGACCCCTCAGGCTCAGAATTGTCTCTTAAAGACCCTTGAGGAGCCGCCGGAATATGCGGTTATTATACTTGCGGCATCAAATTATGAGGCTCTTTTAGAGACTATACGTTCAAGGAGTGTAAGGATTGACTTTAAAAAAAATACCTTTGACGAGGTAAAGAGATTTATTATAAATAGGGCAGGAGGAGACTTTGAGCAAGCGGATTTTATAGCCTCATATGCCGACGGGGTAATTGGCAGGGCTATAAAGCTTATGGAGTCGGAAGAGTTCAAAGAGCTTCGGGAAAAAGCTATTGATGCAGTAATTAAGCTTTCCGGTTCCGATTTTGAGAATTTGCTGGATATTTCCCGGATGTTTGACGAGAACAAAGACAGTGTGGACTCCATACTGGATATCATGCTCTTGTTTTACAGAGATTTGCTTGTAGTCGGGAAATATGGAAATGAAAAATTGTTGATTAATTCTGATAAAAAGGATATCATATTAAAGAACACGGGCAAATTTTCTGTTGGAAAACTGTTGAAAAATATAGATATAATAGAAAAGACAAGGAATAATCTGGAACAGAACGCAAATTATCAGCTTGCTATAGAGGTTATGCTTATGAAGCTTCAGGAGGAAAATGCATAATGGTAAAGGTGGTTGGAGTAAGATTTAAAAGAGCGGGGAAAATATATTATTTTGACCCCGGCGATTTAGAGATAAATCTAAATGAAAATGTAATTGTAGAGACGGCAAGAGGAATTGAGTTTGGTCAGGTTGTAGTGCCAAACACTGAGGTCGGCGAGGAAGAAATAGTTGCTCCATTAAAGAAGGTTATCCGGGTTGCGACGGAAGAGGACAAGGAGCATCATGAGGATAATGTGAGAAGAGAAAAAGAAGCTTTTGATATTTGTCTTCAGAAAATCTCAAATCACAATCTGGAAATGAAACTGATTGATGTGGAGTATACCTTTGACAACAACAAGATACTGTTTTATTTTACCGCAGACGGAAGAGTGGATTTCAGGGAGCTGGTAAAAGACCTTGCTTCGGTTTTTAGGACAAGAATCGAGCTAAGGCAGATTGGTGTAAGGGACGAAGCCAAAATGATGGGAGGTTTGGGAGTTTGCGGCCGTGTTCTTTGTTGCAATTCGTTCCTTGGCGAATTCCAGCCCGTTTCCATAAAGATGGCGAAGGAGCAAGGGTTGTCCTTGAATCCCACAAAAATATCCGGTGCCTGCGGAAGGCTTATGTGCTGCTTGAAATATGAGCAGGAGGCATATGAGGAAATAATCTCCAGAGTGCCGAAAGAGGGGGCTATTGTAGAGACTCCTGAAGGCCAGGGGGTCGTAATGTCAGTGAGCTTGTTAAAAGAACTGGTGAAGGTAAAGCTTGACCGGGACAATGAAACCGATCTTAAGGTTTACAAGGCATCGGAGGTAAAGATCATAAAAGATGTAACCCGTGAAGAGCCGGAGGAAGAAATAGATTTGGATGAGTTAAAGCAGCTCGAAGATTGACATTGCCACAAGGCTTGCGAATAAATTTGCCTTTGAATAAAAAAAAGTGGTTTGCATTCCACTATTTTAGTGGTAAAATTATAAAGTCAGTAGGTTATTTTACTTTTAAGCTTACTAAAGGCAAATATGTATAGGAGGTGTACCATACAATGGCATATTTCATAAGTGATGCTTGCATCAGCTGCGGTGCTTGCGAGTCTGAATGCCCGGTATCTTGTATTTCAGCAGGAGACAGCGTTTATATAATAGATGCTGACGCTTGTATAGAATGTGGGGCCTGTGCGAATGTTTGCCCTGTTGATGCTCCACAACAGAAATAATAGTGTGTCTAAAAGGGGTCGAAAAGGGCATATGCCTTTCTTTGACCTCTTTTTTATGCCTCAAAGCGGAGGTATCCCAAAATTTTGATATTGATACAAGATGAATGCAGGTGTTTGGTTTGGAAATAAAATTGTATGAGAATGAAAGAATAGATGATTTACAGTGTAAAGGGCTAAAAATAATTCAAAAGAAAGACGGTTTTTGCTTCGGACTTGATGCTGTATTGCTGGCAAATTTTGCAGACATAAAAAAAGGTGATGCTGTAATTGACCTTGGCACTGGTACCGGTATCATATCAATTCTGATTGCCGGAAAAACCGAGGCAAAGTCCGTAACAGGGCTTGAGATTCAGGAAGAGATGGCCGAAATGGCTCAAAGAAGTGTAGAGCTCAATAATATTGGTGACCGTGTAAAGATAGTATGCGGAGACATTAAAAACAGTGTTGAGATGTTTGGAGCATCAAAGTTCAACGTTGTGGTTACAAACCCTCCTTATATGAACCAGGGAGGAGGGCTTTTAAATATAAGCGATACAAAGGCAATTTCAAGGCATGAAATAAAGTGCACTTTGGAAGACGTAATAAAGGCATCGTCAAAACTGCTGGTGCCTGGCGGGCAGTTTGCAATGGTTCACAGGCCCGACAGGCTTGTGGACATAGTTTGGCTTATGAGAAAGTACTCTATAGAGCCAAAGTACCTGCAATTTGTACATCCGGCTCCCCACAAAAAAGCAAACCTTTTGCTTATAAAGGGTGCAAGGCAGGGGGGAGTCCAGCTTAAGATGATGGAGCCGTTGTACGTTTATGACGAGAACGGTAATTATTCCAAAGAGATAGACAATATTTACGGCAGAGAGGTAAGGAACATTGAGTAGCAAAGGAACACTGTATCTTGTTGCAACTCCCATTGGAAACCTTGAGGACATAACCTTAAGGGCAATACGGGTGCTGAAAGAGGTAGACCTTATAGCTGCCGAAGACACAAGGCAGACAATAAAGCTTCTTAACCACTTTGACATAAAAAAGCCTATGGTGAGTTACTATGAACACAACAAGGTTGTAAAAGGCAATTATCTTGTGGAGCAGCTTTTGGAGGGAAAGAACATTGCACTGGTATCCGATGCCGGTACGCCGGGAATTTCCGACCCTGGAGAGGATATGGTAAAGCTCTGTATTGAAAATGAAATTCCGTTCACCATGGTTCCGGGACCTGTAGCGGCTGTGACGGGACTTGTTCTGTCCGGATTTCTTTCCGGAAGGTTTGTTTTCGAAGGATTTTTGCCGATGAACAAAAGAGCAAGGAAAGAACGAATCAATTCATTAAAGGATGAGATACGAACCATCGTTTTTTATGAAGCTCCCCACAAGCTTGTTTACACCTTGAAGGATCTTTACGAGGTTTTGGGAAACAGAAGAATAGCATTGGCACGGGAGCTTACGAAAAAGTTTGAAGAGGTCTTACGGTGCACCCTCAAAGAAGCGATAGAAAGGTATGAGAGTGAACCGCCAAGGGGAGAATATGTCCTTGTCGTGGAAGGCGCAGACGAAAAACAGTTGATTGAAGACAAAAAGAATGAATGGAATTTAATGAGTATTTCGGAGCATTATCAGATTTACATAGATCAGGGTCTTTCAAAAAAGGAAGCAATGAAAAAGGTTGCAGACGATAGGGGAATAAGCAGAAGAGAGGTTTACAATGCCTTGATTTGATGAGTTGGGCTTAAAAGCAAAAACAAAAGGGACTTTCGGCAAGTCCTCTTTGTAATTATGTTGATTTATGAAGCTATTATTTCTTCAATTCTCTCATACAGTCAGGGCAGATGTTCTTACCTTTATAAACTGTAACATCTTTTGCGTTTCCGCAGAAGATACAAGCAGGCTCATATTTTTTGAGTATGATTGTTGCGCCGTCAACATAGATTTCAAGTGCGTCCTTTTCGGCAATGTCGAGTGTCCTTCTCAATTCGATAGGCAGAACAACCCTTCCTAATTCATCAACTTTTCTTACGATTCCAGTAGATTTCATAATTGATCCTCCTCTAAAAATACAGTATTCGACAAACTTCTTATTTCCCATGATACCATAAATACCAATAATAGTCAACAATATTTTAAAAAAATTCAATAATATTCAATAAAAATTTGTGGTGAGATTGTAAGTTAATACTAGTAATAATTTTGATATTGTCACAGATAAGCATTAAATTAACTTTATCGAATAATAAACTAAACAAATAGGAGAACTGGGGATTAGATAACGATATGGAAATAAAGGGATATATAGCCATTATATAACTGGCAAATTTCTTTAAATGCGATTTGCTGAAATTCGACAAGTTAATTATAGCACAGAAATTGAAATAGGTGGATTAATTTGAAGTTGTGGGCATGGAATATTGTCCGATAAATCCTCATATAGATTATTAGTATTAATGACATTAAATGGGGCTTGTGATGTGTTAAATTACATCTGGTTTGCAATGCTTATAACAGGATTTGCAGTCGGCATAATCAACGGAAGGATTGATGAACTTACCCAGGCAGTGGTGGATTCGTCCAAAAGTGCTGTGGAGATAAGCATAGGTCTTTTAGGTATTATGTGCCTGTGGACGGGACTGATGGAGGTTGCGGAAAAGAGCGGAATTGTAAGGGGTATTGCAAAAGCTGTAAGACCCGTTATGAAGTTTTTGTTTCCGGGAATACCGAAGGGCCATCCGGCAGGAGGGGCCATTGTCATGAATCTTGTGGCAAACTTTCTGGGGCTGGGCAATGCGGCCACCCCCTTGGGAATAAAGGCCATGAATGAGCTTCAAAAGCTAAACCCCAACAAGGATACTGCCACAAATGAGATGAGTATGTTTCTTGTTTTGAATACAGCCTGTATTCAGTTCATTCCCGCAACGATAATTGCATTAAGGGCGGCGGCAGGTTCAAAGAATCCTGCCGAAATTATAGGTACCATATGGGTGGCGAGCATTTGCGCTTTCATTGCAGGAATCATTGCGGCAAAAATATTGTCATCCTTTTCTAAGGGTAAATCCCAAACTAAAAAAGGTTTGGAAAATAAAACGGTACGGAGGAAAGCATGAGTGTCGTAAAAGAACTGTCTTCTTATGCCATACCGGCATTGTTTTTTGTTATTTTGTGTGTCGGACTGTACAGAGGGGTAAAGGTATATGATGTCTTTTTGGAGGGGGCAAAGGAAGGTATTACTACTGTTTTAAGGATTATACCGCCGCTGGTGGGCCTTATGGTTGCTGTCGGAGTGTTTAGGGCTTCGGGAGCATTGGACCTTTTGGTCTATGCAGTAAAACCGGTTGCCGACTTCTTAAAAATACCAACGGAAGCTTTACCCATGATTTTTCTTCGGCCCATTTCCGGGAGCGCATCTTTGGCAATGCTGTCCGACATATTTAAAATGTATGGGCCGGACTCTTTTGCGGGACGTGTGGCATCAACCTTCATGGGCTCTACCGAAACCATATTTTATACCCTTGCGGTATATTTCGGTGCAGTAGGTATAAAAAATATACGCCATACTTTGGCCGCCGCTCTTATAGCCGATTTTGTCGGTGTAATTGCTGCCGTATGGATATGTACAAAAGTTTTCGGAGGATGATAACTTAGAGCCTTCCGTAAATTCTCAATAATTTGCACAGGTTGTAGTAAAAGCGCGCCTCAGAGCCGGATTTTTTCATGATATTTGTGCTGGCAATCCTGTTCATACCGTGATAAGCTTGGGGATCCGAGAGGTAAAGGGCGATTATTGTTTTGACTATGGTACTGTGAAATTTCGGATATTTGAGACAGTTGCAGCTTTCCAAAGCCTTTTCGATAAAAAATATGATTCTTTCTTCGCACATTTTTAAATTTTTATAGTAAGAGGTTAGGTTTATACTGCTATTTTCCATTTGCCCGTTTACATTGACAAAGTGGCGAAGCAGTGCATGAAGCCCGCAAATCCACGGGAAATACGCATTCCATATATTGTCTGCTTCTTCTTTTGTAAGATAGGGGTCGTGGGCACAAGCGAACAAGACAAATACCAGAAGGGGCGATGCTGATGCGGCAACAATTTCCCCTTTGGATATGCCCGAATTCTCATTGTAATACCTGTTTACCCATTCCTCGATTTTTTTATCCCTCAATTCTTTGTCCAAGTGGGAGTATGTCATAAAGTCCGAGTACATTTGAATGAACTTTTTTAATTGCGTTATGACAAGATTGTATGAAGAAAGCATCACAACCTGGTTTCTGCATCTTTCTATAAGCTTTGTTATGATTGTGATATCTTCATTGGAAAGGCCGTTTAGGTAGCCGACGGAGATTTTTCTTTTAGGGTCAACCGCGTCCCTCAATGAGAGATAAAGGCGGCTGAACAGAGCCTCATCTTTATTCTTGATGTTGCTGCAAATCAAATTTATATAACAATCGATGGCCTGAAACGAAATTATAAAATCCAGAGCGTTGTCGAGGTTCACGCCGGGATAGAGCGCGTAAATGCCTGCTTCGCCGGATGTAAGCTTTTTTAGTGATGAAGATATGTCTTCCGGATTGCTGTATTTGTTTTCAAAAATCTTATATTCCCTAAAGAGGGAACGGGATTTTGGATATATATCGCTGACACATTTCAGCATAAGCTTGGGGCCGTGAGAGCATCGGATAATCATAATTTTCCTCCTTGCAAGCTTCTTGAAATTTACCGTGTAAAAGTTGCGGTACTATATAAATATTCCCAATATTATTATTTTTCCACCAAAGGTAATTCTTCAATTATAATTTGGCTTCAATAATTATTAATAATTATTCTTCCCATTTTATGCATGTATAAAAGCGATTATGAGAGAATTGTGAAAAAATCCGTCCGTCAATCTGAATCTCCTTGAAAAATGAACAGTATATATGTATATTAGTATTAATGGCAAATGTGGACGGCAATAATAAGTCTGAATATTATTATCGAATAATGCTTTATTGTACAAGGAGGAAAATAGATGGATAAGAAGACCTTTTACATTACGACGCCGATTTATTACCCAAGCGACAAGTTACATATAGGACATTCATATACTACTGTTGCGGCGGATGCTGCGGCAAGGTACAAGAGACTTAAAGGCTATGATGTAATGTTTCTGACAGGAACGGATGAGCATGGGCAAAAGATTGAGAGAAAAGCCAAAGAAAAGGGAGTTACGCCAAAGCAGTATGTGGATGAGATAGTCGCCGGAATCAGAGAATTGTGGAAGCTTTTGAAGATAACCAACGACAGATTTATAAGGACAACGGACAGTGAGCATGAGAAGACCGTGCAGAAGATATTTAAAAAGCTCTACGATCAGGGTGATATCTATAAGAGCGAGTATGAAGGCTGGTATTGTACTCCCTGTGAGTCCTTCTGGACGAAGACACAGCTGGTTGACGGCAAATGCCCCGACTGTGGAAGAGAAGTGGAACTCACAAAGGAAGAAAGCTATTTCTTCAGGCTTTCCAAGTATCAGGACAGGCTTATAAAGCTCATCGAGGAAAATCCAGATTTTATACAGCCCGTTTCAAGGCAAAATGAAATGCTGAACAACTTCCTAAGACCGGGACTTGAGGACCTTTGTGTGTCCAGGACCACTTTTGACTGGGGAATACCGGTGTCCTTTGATGACAAGCATGTGGTGTATGTTTGGATTGACGCTCTTTCCAACTATATTACCGCACTAAACTACATGTCCGAGGATGATTCGGATTACCGCAAATATTGGCCTGCGGATGTTCACCTTGTGGGAAAAGAAATAGTGCGTTTCCACACAATTATATGGCCTGCAATGCTCATGGCATTGGGTGAGCCTTTGCCGAAGCAGGTATTTGGTCACGGCTGGCTCCTTTTAGAGGGTGGAAAAATGTCCAAGTCAAAGGGAAATGTGGTTGACCCCGTTGTACTTGTTGAAAAGTACGGTGTTGACGCAATCAGGTATTTCCTTTTAAGAGAGGTTCCTTTCGGCTCCGACGGAGTATTTTCAAATGAAGCGTTGATAAACAGGATAAATTCGGACTTGGCAAATGATTTAGGGAATCTCGTAAGCAGAACCGTCGCCATGATTGACAGATACTTCGGTGGAACCATACCTGAAGAAAGACAGCCGGGCGATTTTGATGAGGACCTTATAAATACTGTGATGGCTACGCCTCAAAAGGTGGAGGAACTTCTTGACAGGCTGCAGTTTAGTATGGCTCTTACCGATATATGGAAGGTTATTTCCAGAACCAACAAATATATTGACGAGACCATGCCTTGGGTGCTGGCAAAGAGCGAAGAAAACAAGGCAAGACTTGCCGGAGTTTTGTACAATCTTGCAGAAAGTATCAGGATAATTTCTATACTCTTACAGCCGTTTATGCCCGAAACTCCCGAAAAGATATGGCATCAGCTGGGTATAGACGACAAGAAGTATGTAGAATGGGAAAGTGCCAAGAAATGGGGAGGATATCCCGAAGGTGCTGCTGTAAACAAAGGAGAGCCTTTGTTCCCGAGAATCGATATCCAAAAAGAGATGGAAGAACTGGAAAAGCTCACATTGGCAGCAGCCGAAAACAAGGGAGAACCGAAGAAGGAAGAAGAACAAAAGGAAACTGCAAAGGATGAGTTTATCGGCATAGAGGATTTTGAAAAGATAGATTTGAGGGTTGGCAAAGTCATTGAGGCTGAGAAGGTTGAAAAGGCGGACAAGCTCCTCAAACTAAAGATTGAAGTGGGAAATGAAATACGCCAGGTGGTATCGGGTATTGCGAAGCATTATTCTCCCGAGGAGTTAAAGGGTAAATACGTTGTGCTGGTGGCAAACTTAAAGCCGGTCAAACTTAGGGGCATAGAGTCCCAGGGAATGATTCTTGCCGCCTCCGATGACAAGGATTTGGTACTGGTGACCCTTGACAAAGATATGAACAGCGGAGCTAAAGTTCAATAAGTTCGCTTAAGATTTGCAAGAAACGGAGAATGCTTATGCTTTTCGATTCACATGCGCATTACGATAACAAGAGGTTTAATGAAGACAGGCTTGAAGCAATAAAAAAAGCTTATGACAGCGGTGTTATGTATATTTTAAATGCTTCTGCCGACATGGCTTCCTCAAAGGCAACAATTTCTCTCACAAAGGAATTTGATTTCGTTTACGGAGCTGTGGGGGTTCATCCCCACTCTGCGGCGGAAATGACTGACGAAGACATTGCAAAGCTCGAAGAATTTGCGAAAGAGGATAAAATTGTTGCAATCGGAGAGATAGGCCTTGACTATTATTACGATTTTTCCCCGAGGGAGCAGCAGAAGCTTTGGTTTGCAAAGCAAATAAACCTCGCACGGAAATTAAATTTTCCCATAATTATCCACGACAGGGATGCCCACAAGGACGTTTTGGATATAGTAAAGGCTGAACAGGCCAGAGATGTCGGAGGAGTATTCCACTGTTATTCGGGAAGTGTTGAAATGCTAAGGGATGTGTTGGAAAACAACTTTTACATTTCTGTAGGAGGGACGCTCACCTTTAAAAATGCAAAGAAAGCTGTTGAGGTGGTGGAGCATGTACCGTTAGACAGGCTTTTAATAGAGACCGACTGTCCGTATCTTACGCCCGAGCCCCACAGGGGAAAAAGAAACGATTCAAGCTATGTCAGGCTTGTGGCGGAGAAAATTGCCGAGATTAGGGGCATGAGCTTTGAAGAAGTGGCTGAAATCACCACTAATAATGCAAAAAGGCTTTTTAGAATCAAATAATTTAAAAATTGACATAATACATTTATCACCAATTTACCTCCGGTTCATATAATGATATTGAGTTAAGAAGAATATTGGACCGGAGGTAAATTTTTTATGGAAAAGAAGTATAGAAAAGAACCTGTTGAAATACCGCCAGAGATAACAGAAACTGCTGGAGTCCAGACGGTACCGGGAATGGATATGATTCAGCAGGCCCAGCCAATGGATGAGGCGGAAGCAATGGGCGAGATGCCTCAAATAGGGCCAATGCAGCAGATGCCGACACAGCCCATGGAGCAAGTTCCTTATGCTCCGCAAGCCCAGCAAATGCCTTATATACAGCAAATGCCACAGATGATGCCCGTGGTTTGTTGCCCTTTCCTGACTCAAATGCATTGTCCGATGATGCCCATGGATTATGCAGCTATGCCTCAACCGATGCAGCACGCCATGCCGCAAGCTATGCCCCAACCGATGCAGCAGGCCATGCCGCAAGTAGTGTCTCCCAATCAATATATGCCGGGTCCTTGCGGAAGTCCATATCCCACACAGTATATGGATAGCCCGTGCGGATGCGGTTCCGATATGTACGAACAGAGCATGTATAATCCGAATATTTACAATCCAGGTATGTATAATCCGATGAGACCCGGTTATTATTAATCCGAAAGGAGATTGTAATGGCAAAACTTGTCATTGTGTGTTGTTATATTAAAAGCTATAAGGTACTTAAAATCTAAGCGGGTAAATTATTTACCTGCTTTTTGTATAAATATGTATAAATAAATTAGTATCCTTTGCCGATGAAAGACAAGAAGCTTGAAAGGCCTTTCAGCTGTTTTCGCAAAGAGGGAATAAGAAGTATAATGGTCGGGAAGTCAGGTAATAATTAGGGGTATATGACAAATAATGTTTATGAATTTGACAAAGAGAGCCATTTTAAATAAAATACCCATAAGTCCCTTAATATTTCAAATGGGAGGTGTAGGAATTGTCGCAACTTCTTGAAAATATTAAAAGGTATATTTCATCCAAATTGTTGACAGTAGCAGCCGTTATAGTTATAGTTGCAGGTATTTTGGGAGCGGGGGCATATTACAGCTGTCGGAAGGAAGTAGTAATAAATTTGGACGGCAAGCAAATTGCTGTAAAAACTATGAAATCTACCGTAAAAGAAGTATTGATGCAAAGCGGCATAACTTTAGGCGAGAACGACTATATTAGTCTTCCGCTTGATTCAAAACTGCAGAGCAAAAAAGATAATGTCATAAATATAAAAAGTGCAGTACCCGTTACAGTAATTGCCGATGGGCAGGAAATTCAACTTATGACTTCAAAAAGCACAGTCCGGGAGGCTCTTGAGGATGACCCGATAAATCTCGGCCATTTGGACCGGGTTGAGGGGGCGGACCTTGAAGACCGGATAGTTGAGGGCATGAAGTTGAAAGTTGTGAGGATAAAGAAGCAACTTGTAAGTCAAAATGAAATTATCCCTTATGACGTGATAAAAAAGGAAAACAGCAGCATGGAAAAAGGGGACTTCAAGGTAATAAAAGAAGGCAAGGAAGGAGTAAGGGAAAAGATATATGTGGTTTCCTATGAGGACGGCAAAGAAACAGGGAAGCTGCTTTTAAGCGATAACGTTGTTTCAAGCCCGGAAACCAGGATTGTAGAGATTGGCACTATCCCCAGTTATACCACAGCCAGAGGAGAGAAATTCAGGTATAAAAAGGTAATGACCATGAGGGCCACAGCTTATACCGCATCCTACGAGGATACAGGAAAGACCCCCGACCATCCGGAGTTTGGAATTACCTATACCGGAGTCAGAGCGAAAAAAGGTATTGTTGCCGTAGACCCGAAGGTTATACCTTTAGGGACAAAGTTATACATAGAAGGTATAGGGGATACTCCCGATTACGGATATGCCGTTGCCGCAGACATCGGAAGTGCTGTAAAAGGTAATATTATCGACCTCTATATGGAAGATAGAGCGGCGGTTAAACGATGGGGAGTAAAAAACGTAAGAGTCTATATACTTCACGATTGATTTTTAGATTGAAAAATATTGCATAATAGTTTATGCTATAATGTTTAAGGGACTAAAATGGGGCCGGGATTAAATGTCCCGGCTTTTAAATTTTCTTGTGGAGTTGAAACAATGGGAGGAAACACTAAAAAACTTATTCAAAAATATAATTTAAAATTGACAAAATCCTTGGGTCAGAATTTTCTTACTGATGATAATGTAGTAAAAAAAATAGTTGATGTTGCAAACGTATCGGATAATGACCTGGTGATTGAGATTGGCCCTGGGGTGGGCAGTATGACGACAGAATTGGCTAAAAGGGCTAAAAAGGTCATTGCCGTTGAGATTGACAAAAGACTTATACCTGCATTGCAGGAAAACCTCTGTGAATTTTCAAATGTAGATATCGTTAACAAGGACATAATGGATGTAAATATAAATGAACTTTACGATAAGGGGCAGTACGGCAGCATCAAAGTGGTTGCAAATCTTCCCTACTACATAACAACACCTATTATTATGAAGCTTTTGGAGGAGGAGAACGATATAAACCTTATGGTTTTCATGGTTCAAAAGGAAGTGGCCCAAAGAATGACTGCCGCTCCGGGAAAAAAGGACTATGGTGCCCTGTCGGTTGCTGTCCAGTATTACACGAAGCCGGAAAAGGCCTTTGATGTGCCTCCCCACTGCTTTGTCCCTCAGCCGGAAGTGGATTCTACTGTCGTAAAACTGAATGTGAATGAAGCCCCGCCGGTGCAGCTTATAAACAGGGACTTCTTTTTCAAGGTGGTAAAAGCCGCTTTTGGTCAAAGGAGAAAAACTTTGGTAAATGCGTTGCATAATTTTAAAGTTTTGGAGAAGACGAAAGAAGAAATCAAGGAAATATTAAACCAACTGGGTATTGATGAAAACGCAAGGGGAGAAACATTGTCAATTTCCCAGTTTGCCCAGCTTTCAAATCTGCTTTTCAAATCTTCTTAATATATTGGTCAAGAGTATACAAGGCTAAAATTCAACATATGGTAATAAACCGTTAATACTTTCAATCTTTTAAGAGTATAAACGGTTTATTTTTTTATTTACCATCATATATATAGTTATGAACTCGGTAATATAAAAATTCATTTTTAAAGTGCACAATTTTTTAAAGGTTAAAAGATGTTTTGTATATGGGCGGAAGAGTTCGTCTAAACCTTTTGGAGGGAGGGGCAACAAAATGGATAATAGATTTAGATATCACAGGTCATTTTTAATATTTACCCAAGAGGATTCAAGAAACGGCGAAGGAAGAGAACCGTCGGGATATGTGAAAATAGAAGTAAAGGACGGAAAAGGGAGGCTGTCCTGTCAACTGTCAAATCTCAAGGAAAGCAATGATTCGGTCTATAAGCTGTATTTAATAAAAGCGAATGAGTCAAGCTTCATGGCAGTTTGCCCGGGAGTCATTCCATTGGCGAGGGGAAAAGGTGAATTGAATTGGAGTTTCAGCCCGGCAGATATTGGGGGAATCGGACTCAGTGTGGATGACATCAATATTGCGGCAGTTATTCTTGAAAATAACGAACAGTACATAGACAATATTCTCTGTCCCCTTGCGGCATATAAAAACGGTAAAATCGAGTGGAGACAGAGAATGAAGAAGTTTTTGAACAAGCAAAGGGAGGGGGAGAGAAAACAAAACGAGGAGAGAGAAGAAGCGAAAGAAACAGCAAGAACAAAAGAAGTTCAAAGAACGGAAGAAGATGTGTTAATTGAAACCCAGCTGTTAATGGCCCATGAAGACATAAAAAAAGATGAGGACATTACAAGCAAATATGAAAGTGTAATTGAAAGTATATACAGGAAAGAGGACAAAAAGGGCGATATAGGTGCCATTGCCGAAGATGACAGCAGGATTAATGATAATATGCAAAAAGAAGAAGCGGAAGTTTCAAAGTTGCCGATAGAAGAACTGCCTGAAAATGACAAAGTAGAGGATGAGGGCATTAGAGCCGATGATAAAAATGATAATGGGGTTTGCATGGATGATGAGCAAAAAAGAGAAGATGAGATTGAAGATGAAGATAAAAATGAGAATAGGGAAGAAAATGAAATTAAAGCTCAAATTAAAGATGAATCTGATGCCAAAAGAGAGTTTTGCAATAAAATAAGTTTTGAAGAATTGGTGAAAAAATTTGACAGATGCTTTGAAAAGTGCAATCCGTTTATGGCGGGCAGAAAAGATTACATATGGTGGAAGATAGCAAGTCCCGTTCATTTAAACAACATACTGTACCAAATGAAAATAGATGTGCCTATCCTTTTCAATCCCTTGGTGCTTATGGCCCACTTTAAATACAGGCATTTGCTTGTGGGTATCTACGAAGACAAAACCAGAAATCTTCGTTATATTGTCTGCGGTGTTCCCGGGGTTTATTGGGTTGACGAAAAGCCCTTCGGAAAAATGTGCAGGTGGGCCCAGGTTAATGGAAACATACCAAAATACGGGGCATTCGGGTATTGGCTTGTTTATATAAATCCCGACACGGGAGAGATATTAAACGTTAGTTAGCAGAATGTTATTAGATATTTTAATCGACACATTAAAATAATTAATAAATAAATTAAAAAAATTTATAAAAACTATTGGATTTTTTTATGATATGGTATATTATATATAGTGTGAGTTATTTAGGGGAAACAAGGGAGGTGCATATAATGGAATTTATTAAAGATTTTACAAGGAAAGTTACTGACACCGCCAAGTTTGCAGCGAGGAAATCCAGCGACATGGTTGAGATTACCAAATTGAATTTCAATATTGGAACTGAAGAGGATAAGATTAAAAGAGCGTATGCTCAAATGGGGGAAATCGTATATCGCTCTTTTGAAAATGGAGAAGAAGTTCCTGCGGATTTAAAAGCACTCTGCGAAAAGGTTGCGGATATGAAGAAAAATATCGAGCAAATGAAGCAGCAGATTCTGAGGATCAAAAGTATAAAGGTTTGCCCGTCATGCAAAGAGGAACTTCCGGAAGAGGTGGCATATTGCCCTAAGTGCGGCACAAAGCAGGAAGTGGTTGTGCGTGCCTCACAGGAGCAAAAGGAAGAAAACAATGAGCAGGCCAAAGGAGAAGATGAAGCACAAAACAATACGGAGTGCAGTGAGGAATGTAATGAAAAAATTGATTGTGCTGCAGAAAACAGTGTGGAAAGTCTCGAAGAGAATAAAGAAGAGAACAGCGATAATCAATGTCAGACGGAAGAATACGAAGAAAAATAAAGCTTTCGTATTCTAGGATAAAATATTTTTAGTCTATGGCTTTTAACGGTGCCATGGGCTTTTTTATTTTTTTCGCGTAAGTTTCACAGTTATTTTATGTTTGTGGTACTATAAAAATTAGGTACGGTCAATGTTAATTTTATGATTGTCCCACAAAAAGCTAGAAAATATAAACAAATAGAGCAAAATA
>NZ_DAORXT010000037.1:0-24996 GCF_035371925.1 Acetivibrio sp.
AAGGTGGCCTATTTTTTTACCGGTATGTGGTACAATTTTAGAATAGCATTAACAACCTATGTCAAATATTTTTACATTAGTTTCTTCCGAAATGTCAGAAGCCTTAGGAGCATTAGTTTTTGAAATACTATAAATTGGGGAAGGAGTGCTTTCTACTGCCTTTTGAGGGACAAAACCACTGCATCCGGAAAGCAGCAAGGCTCCTGCAAAAGTTAGCACAGCTATAAACCTTTTCACGCTATCACTCCTTGTTTTTAAAATTTAGATTTCAAAGGGAAGTTTTTATATAGAAAATGCTTTCGATGAAACTTATACAATTTTAAATTATACCGATAAGCCATTTTTAAATCAAATGCAAATTTAGGTACAATAGGGGTAAAAAAATAAAAACAGCGACTTTCAAAATACTTGAAAGCCGCTATTTTCAATGGTCGGAGTGACTGGATTTGAACCAGCGACCTCTTGCACCCCAAGCAAGCACTCATACCAAACTGAGCTACACCCCGATTTGCTTTATAATTATAGCATACTCTTTTTTAGTTGTAAATATGTAAATTTAAAATTTTTAATGTATAAAAATTTCAAAAGATGATGATAATTAAAATAAAAATAACCAAAATTTTTTAAGGAGGACAAAAATATGCTTAGCGATGATGTACCATCATCCACTGAGCTTCAAAAATGCAATAAACCCAGCAAGATAAATAAAATATACGGAACAATAATATATTTTTTACTTGTTGTAATAATAAGTCTCATCGTAAACAACATTATAATATACAATTGGTACAACAATACAAAAACCCAGTTTAAGGACACATTTCTCAGGGTTCAAACCATATCTGAGGAAAATATGAGCCTGGAAACTCTTAATGAAACTTTGAAAAATGACTATGCATTGTTAAAAGAAGATTACAGCAAGATTTTAAGTGAGAATGAGAGTATAAAAAAGGAAATCGAGGAGCTTAAGAAGAAAAATGAGGATATCGAAAGAATAAACAAGGAATTGGTGGAGGACAATATAGAACTTCAAAATACATTAAAATTGGCTGCGGCAGCAGGTGTAAAGCCTCAGAACTATACGGAATTTAAAGGAATAAGCTCAAAAAGCTCTATTGAAAGAGGACAATACATCGGAAAATTCTTAGGAACGGCATATACTCCGTCTAAAGAGGAATGCGGCAATGATATCGGAATAACCAACTCCGGAAAACCGATTATTCCCGGGATATCGATTGCAATTGATAAAAATTACTGGCCCTTTGGAACCGTATTTTATATTAAAGGGTTGGGTTATGCAGTAGCTATGGATACAGGTAGTGCAATTAAAGGTAAATATAGATTCGACTTTGCAGTATTCGACAAAAACTTTGCAAATCAACTGGGAGCTAATTATTGGGATGTCTATTTGGTAAAATTGGGTGATGGAAAGGTTGAAGATATCTCTCTATAAAAAAGGCTCCAGAAAAAGAGGTGCGGTAATTGCACTTCTTTTTTTTGCGTTATTATTATTTTTTTGTTAAATCAAAGGAGTTTGACGACTATTAATAGAATAGGAGTAAAAACAACAAAGCATAAACCTTTAAAACATATTTTTTAGCAAGGGGGTAACGAAATGGAAGTAATAAACGTGGGAGGAAATTTTAAAAAAGTTGCAAAGCCTCCCATTAAATTAATCGTTGGAGTAATTGCATTAATAGCCTTTGCACTTCTTTTTTTCAACTCATTCTATACTGTGACCGATCAGGAGCAAGCTGTAGTGCTTACCTTCGGAAAGGTCACAAATATAGAGGGAGCCGGAATTCATTTCAAACTGCCGCGCCCGATACAATCGGTTGTAAAAGTGCCGGTGCAAATGACTCAAAAGCTTGAGCTAGGCTACAGAGATCAGGGGAACGGCAACTATATAACTGTAGATGAAGAATCAAAAATGATTACAGGAGATTTTAACATAGTAAAAATTGATTTTTTCATTGAATGGAAAGTTTCCGATCCTAAAAAATATCTTTTTAATTCCGAGGATCCAAAAGGTATTCTTAGGGACTCCAGCCTAAGTGCCGCCCGTTCTGTTGTAGGTTCTACATCTATTGACGATGTGCTTACCAGCGGAAAAATTGCCATTGAGAACGAAATCAAGGAAAAGTTGATAGCATATCTTGATATCTATGATATCGGAATACAGGTACTCGATGTAAAAATACAGGATTCGGAACCACCTACAGAAGAAGTAAAGCAGGCATTCAAGAATGTGGAGAATGCAAAGCAAAGCAAGGAAACGGCAATGAATGAAGCAAACAAATATAAAAACACGGAGATTCCCAAAGCTCAGGCAGAGGCCGACCGCATATTGCGTAATGCAGAATCGCAAAAGCAGACGAAGATAAATGAGGCCAAGGGAGAAGTAGCTAAATTTTTAAAAATGTATGAGGAATACAAGAATTTCGAAGATATAACAAAGACAAGACTTTATCTTGAAACAATGGAAGAGATACTCCCGGATATCACGGTTTATATTGAAGACGATTCTTCGAGTGTGCAAAAGATTGTTCCGCTAAAGCCATTTAATTCGGAAGGGGGCGAATAGAATGATAAAAAAGATATTGGCAGGTTGTGTATTGGTATTTGCACTAATTATACTGTTGTCAAGCATGTTTATTGTCACAGAAGGAGAATATGTGTGCATAAGAAGGTTTGGAAAAATCATCGACACAAAAGACTCCGCCGGATTATATTTCAAGATGCCCTTTGTTGACAGCAAGTTAACCCTTCCCAATAAAAAAATACTTTACAATCTTCCGGCATCGAACGTATTGACAAAGGACAAAAAGGATATGGTTATCGACAACTATATTATCTGGTATATATCCGACCCTGTGGAGTTTGTCAAGTCCATAGGTTATATATCGGAAGCGGAAAGACGAATTGATGCTGCGGTTTACAATACCGTAAAAAATACTATGGGTACCCTTGAGCAAAACAGTATAATAAACGAAAAGCTGTCGGGAAGAGGAGAGTTCGATAAAATTGTAACCGATGAAGTGGCAAGACAGCTTAGCGGTTATGGTATTACCGTATATGATGTAAAAATAAAAAAGCTGGATTTGCCCATTGAAAATGAAGAGACCGTATACCAAAGAATGATATCCGAGAGAGAAAAAATAGCCGAACAGTACAGGGCTGAAGGTGAATACGAGGCAAACAAAATAAAAAATGAAGTGGATAAACAGGTAAACATCATCATATCGGAAGCCAAAGCCAGTGCACAAGAGCTAATCGGTGAAGGGGAGGCCGAATATATCAAGATTCTTTCCGAAGCATATTCAGGCGAAAAGAAAGAGTTTTACGAATATATAAAAACACTTGAAGCAATGAAAGCGTCTCTTAAAGGAGAAAAAACACTTATACTTCCTTTAGACTCTCCCATCACAAAATATTTTAAGGATATTGACAATTAAATCTCCTCCGAATGTAAAAGCAAAAATATTAAAAAGAAAAGCGGTACTGCATTATTTGATATAAAGCAGTACTCTTTTTTTGTATATTTAAAAGTTCTGCGAACCATAATATGATTAGATATGTTATCCAAAACTAATATATAGCTTGAATTGTAACTAGATTTCCTTAAGGAGTGTAATATATGGCTGATTTTAAAAAACTAATGAAAGACATTTTTGCTTTTAAAGAGCCCAAGCCCCAAGAAGAATTCATATTGAAGGAAAAGGAGTCTGAAAAAATTGACGGCGGGGAAGGCGCAAATGAAAAAGCTCCTGAAAAAAAGAAAAAAGGTTTGTTTAAAAACTTTTTTGTAAATGGAGAAAAGAAAGACGGCGATTCCAAAAATGAAAACGACAGTCCTGAAAAAATGGTATATGTGAGCAAAAACTTAGACGAAAATGTCAATTATCTTAAAAAGAGATTTTCAATTCCTACCAATGGGGACGTAGTCCTAAGAGAGTTTGATATTGTAGTGAAAGATAAAAAAATTCCCGCATGCCTTATATTTTACGACGGGATGGTTAACGGCATGCTTATAAATCTTAATATACTACAGCCGTTAATGCTTCTTTCAAACCTTGATATAAAAGATAAAGACGGAGAGAACAATATTTCGGAATATATTCACAGAAGCTTGGTTACTCACAATCAGGTAAAAGTATCCCGCGAGTTCGATGAAATTGTTGGGGAAATTAATTTTGGCGGCTGCGGGGTTTTTATCGACGGAATAGAAACTGCCTATGCTTGTGATGTAAAGGGATGGCAGCATAGGTCGGTAGACAGGCCCAATAACGAGATTGTTATAAGGGGTCCCCAGGAAAGCTTCAATGAGATACTTAGGGTAAACACTGCCCTTATCAGAAAAATATTAAAAGACGAAGACCTTGTGGCAGAAAGTATTGAAATAGGAGCGAGAAGTAAAACTCCTTGTTCAATGCTGTATATAAAGGACATTGCAAATGAATCTCTAGTAGCCGAAGTAAGAAGACGGCTTAAAAGCATTAAAACAGATTACATATTCGACACTGGAGAACTGGAGCAGTATATAGAGGACAATACCATAATGTCCACTCCGCAAATAGTGGCTACGGAAAGGCCGGACAGAGTGGCATCCATGCTTGCAGAGGGAAAAGTGGCAGTGATTATGTCTGGAAGCCCCTTTGCTCTTGTAATGCCCACTACCAATAATGATTTTCTCCAGTCGGCTGAAGATTCTTATGTAAGGTTTCCATATGCAAACCTGCTTCGGGTAATGAGAGTTATAGCCATATTTATGTCACTGCTCTTACCGGGGCTTTATGTGGCAATAACCAATTATCATCATGAAATGATTCCGACAGACCTTCTTTTTGCCATAGAAGCCTCTCGGGAGAGAGTGCCTTTTCCGTCGGTGGTGGAAATAATCATAATGGAATTTGCCTTTGAGCTTATTCGTGAAGCAGGTCTTAGGGTTCCCAGTCCTATAGGTCCAACTCTTGGCATAATCGGTGCTTTGATACTGGGCCAGGCTGCAGTGGCAGCAAATATTGTAAGCCCGATTCTCATAATTGTGGTTGCAGTTACCGGTATCGGTTCTTTTGCCATACCAAATTTTTCACTGGGCTTTTCTTTTAGAATTTTGAGGTTTGCTTATGTTTTTCTTGCAGCTATGGCAGGTTTTCTGGGAATTACCTTTGGGCTTTTTGTGCAAAGCATTATTCTGTGTAATGCAAAATCTTTCGGAGTGCCTTTTATGGCACCTTTCGGACCAAAGACCAATAGCGGTTTTCAGGACCAGTTCTTTAGGTCGCCTATTTGGAAACAGGAAAAAAGGCCTGACTTTTTAAATACCAAGGATACTCGAAAACAGCCTAAAATATCAAGGCAATGGATAAAAGGCAACAAGAAAAAGTAATAAATATTAAGACATTGCGATAGGAGGACTTCTGTGGAAGGTAAAGTAATTTTCGGAAAAAGAGAAGCGATATCAATTCTGCTAGTACTTATATGTAACCAGTTGATTTTAGGATTCCCGAGCATTATGTCAAATAGTGTGGGAAGTGCAGGGTGGATTATGACCATTTACGTTTCCATAATCACATTATGCCTTTTTCTTATAATGGCAAAGCTTTATTCTGCGTTTGAAGGAAAAGATTTATTGGATATAGGCGAATTTGTCGGAGGAAATATCATAAGGATTATTGTCGGCCTTTTAGTCGTGATTGATACCGTTTTCTTAATTTCAATAAAATTGAGAGAATATACTGAGCATATAAAGATAATAAGCTTTACCCAATCTCCGGTTAGTTTCATAACGCTGTTCTTTACCTTAGGGATGATAATTAGCGTCTATTACGGCATAGAACCCTTGGTAAGGAGTGCATCAATTGTTGTTCCTGTTGTTGCTGTTGGGATCATAATAGTTGTTGCAGGTTCTGTCAAAAATTTTGAGTTTTCAAATATTATGCCGATTCTTGGTACGGGTCCATATGATATCTTTGTAGGAGGCCTGCCGAGAATATCAATATATTCAGGGCTCCTTCCTCTTTTTTTCATACCTCCTTTTATGGGAGGTTATAAAGATATAAAAGAAATTGGCATATTGGCAATTATTATATCCAGTGTGGTTTTAACCTTGGGAATTCTTGCATATTTGCTTGTATTTCCATACCCCACTTCCGCTAATAGTGTTCTTCCTTTTTTTGAACTGTCAAGGGTTTTGGAGTACGGAAGGTTCTTTCAAAGAATTGAGTCGGTTTTTTTGCTTACATGGTCGCTGGCAGGTATGATATATCTTAGCTCCGGGTTGTATTTTATAGTATATGTGTTTTCAAAAACCTTTAGACTCAAGTACTATAGACCGCTTATAATTCCTTTTACCTTGATAATTTTTGCATCAAGTCTCATACCCAAAAGCCTGATAGAGATAATGTATATTGATAACAAGATAATCAGGTATTACTCTTGGATAATTACTTTCGGTATGACATTGATTCTTCTGGTAATTGCAAGACTTGTGAAAAGAAAAAAGAGAGGGATGGCTAAAAATGGGAAGTAAAACAAGGAAGATTTTCATAGTACTTATTGTCCTTATTATGTGTTTTTCCATGACAGGATGCTTTGACAAAAGAGAGGTAGACGATTTGGTCAATCCTATAGCTATCGGACTTGATAAAGGAAGAAACCGTTCTATCCGAATGACTTTGCAAATAGCGATTCCGACAAAAGTGGCCGGAGGAGGAGAAGGCGGAGGAGGGGGCGGAGGTAAAGAATCCGTATCCTATACAACCGTTGAAGCACCATCGATTTATTCGGGGTTGAATATGATAAACACTTATGTCAGTAAACAGCTTAATATGTCACAGATAAAGGTTCTTGTTTTTTCCGAGGAACTGGCAAGGGAAGGCATTGAAAAATACGTAAATTCCCTTATGAGAGGAAGAGAGTTCAGGCCAAATTCCTACCTTTTGGTGGCAAGAGGCAGCGGAAATGCTGCAGAGAGATATTTAAGGGCAGTAGAACCGGAACTGGAATCAAATCCTGCAAAATATTATGAGATGGTTCTGAGTGCCTACTCCTATACAGGTTTTTCGTCAAACACTACTCTTGTGAATTTCTACAAGAATATGGTGAGTGAATCCAGCCAGCCTTTGGCAGTCTTGGCTGATATAAGCAAGTTTGAAAATTCCGATGACATAAATATGGACAATTCCACATACAGGGAAAAAGGAAGGGATTTTCCGTTGGAAGGCGATTTCAAAGCCGGAGATATGCCAAAGGTAGGTACAATAAAGTCGGAAATAATGGGACTTGCTGTTTTTAACGGCGCAAAAATGGTTGGAGAGTTTGACGGGGAGGAAACCCAGCTTCAACTTATGCTGGAAGGGGATTTTGGTTATTCTTATGTCACAATACCTGACCCTATAGCAGAGGACTATGTAGTTCTCCTTAGTATAAGGCAAAACAGAAAGCCTAAAAGAACTGTTGAAATGATAGATGAAAAACCCAATATTAAAGTAAAGATTTACCTTGAAGCAGATATTCTTTCAATACAAAGCGGTATTAATTATGAAAGCATAGACAAAGTGAAAATACTTGAAGATTCGGCAGAGGAATTTATTGAAAAAGATCTTGCTAAAATGCTTGAAAAGACTGCAAAAGAGTTTAAAAGTGATACTCCGGGATTTGGAAAAGAAATGAAAGGGAAATTCTTGACCTGGGATGAATGGATAAATTTCAACTGGATAGAAAAGTATCCTGAGTCTAAATTTGAAGTCGATGTCGATTTAAAAATAAGAAGACCCGGACTTATGTTAAGGACATATCCTGCAACCGGTATTGAGGTAGGTGAAGAATAAATTATGATTTTCATATTACGGGTTATTTTGGCAATAATTTTGCTATGGGTGTTTATAAAGACAATAAGTTACGGAAAGTGGACATGGGATAAAAAAAACAGGCTTGGTGCCGTTATGATTTTTGTTGTTGCACTGGCTGCTGTCATTCTTCCCATATATGTATTCTATATAAGGTATTAAAGGTGGTTTTGGTATGAACAATAACATTACTTTTGGAAGCCATGAAGCTATATGCCTCATGATTACCATGATTTCAACAAAAGCCATACTGAATTTTCCGAGCGCTATGGCCAAAATAGGAGGCCCGGCTGCATGGATTGTGGCAATATATATATCACTTCTTGTCATTATAGCCTTTTATATAGTAAGCAAGCTGTATTCCAAATTCGAAGACAAGGATATTATTGACATTGGTGGCATTTTGGGCGGAAAAGCCTTAAAAATCCTGTTGGGTGTTTTAATATTAATTTTTCTTATTGCTTTGCTGTCATTTTACCTTAGAAGTTTTAGCGAAGAAATGAAAACGATGGGATTTACAATATCTCCAATAGGATTTGTTATGCTATTTTTTGTGTTTGGCATGATTATAAGTGCTTATGTGGGAATCGAAGCTTTGATAAGGTTTCAGGCAATAATTGTTCCCGTTACTGTAATAAGCTTTATATTATTTATTATCGCTTTGATACCCTCTATGAGCATTGATAATATCAAACCCATATTAGGCCTGGGCTCTTATAATGTATTTGTAAAAGGGGCTGTTCGAATATCCGATTTTGCCGAATTAATTTTTTTGTTTTTACTGCCGCCTTTTATAAAAAAAACAGATGTTTTTAACAAGACAGGCTTTATTGGTCTTGTTATCTGTTCATTGGTACTTACAAGTCTTACCTTTTCGTTTGTAAGCATATATCCCTATCCGATTTCGACGGGTGATCTGCTGCCGGCATATGAACTTGCCCGTATCATAAAATTCGGACGTTTTTTCGAAAGAGCAGAAAGTATACTGGTCATTACCTGGGCAACCATAGGTTTTATGTATTTGAGCACAGCGTTTTATTTTCTGTTGCATGTATTTAAAAAGACCTTTGGCCTTCGTTATTATGAACCTCTTATATTGCCCTTTGCATTGGTGATTATGAGTACAAGCCTTATACCGGAAAGGCTGATGAATATCATATCGTTGGAATCCGGGATTTTTAGAAACTTTATATGGATAATAGTTTTTATACTTCCTGTTGTGCTTTTAATTGTTACAAGAGCCGTAAGAAGGGAAAAAAGCGGCAACTCTTCTTGACGGATAAAAAGGATGTAAAATAAGCAATTGAATGAAGATTGCTTTACGCTTGTTGATTAATAATACAAAAACATTTCTTGGGGAATAATTAAGTTTTTGACACTTTTTTCGCTTAATATGAATAATATATTACAATCGTGTTACAACTATTGACAAAAAGTGTTATTAATTATAATCTAAGCTTAACAAAAGCGTATGTGAATGTGTCATGTCATATACTATATTAGGGTAATATTAATTTAACCCAATGAAAATATTAATCATAGGTTTGCCCCCTTTAAATTTTGTCAGGTGCATATTTTAATGCACCTTTATTTATTGGGTTTGGAATGAAGGATTTAAGTAAATAAAAAACCTGCTTCATTTCTGAAACAGGTTTTTGGCAGGGGCAGCAGGAATCGAACCCGCAACCAACGGTTTTGGAGACCGCTACTCTACCAATTGAGCTATACCCCTTCGGCGCTTTTTTAGTATACAACAGCTTTACTTTTATGTCAATGCTTTTTAAGAAATTTTTTGTGTAATTTTTGCTCTTGTTTGTGGTAAGATAGAAAAGGATAAATTTACCCCAGTTATTGTTAAAGGAGAGAAGAACAATGGACAACAAAATCGGTTTTATCGGCGCAGGCAATATGGGCTATGCTATGATAACCAGTATAGCAAAATCCGGTATTGTTCCTGCAGAAAATGTTTTAGTCTTCGATGTCGACAAGGACAAGCTTTCCGTTTTGAAGGAAAATGCGGGAATAACCATTTCGGACAGTGCTCTTGAGACTACCCAAAAAGCGGATATAATTATTCTTGCAGTAAAGCCCAACACGGTTAAAGCAGTTCTTAATGATATAAAGCCTGCTATTGACAATAATAAAATACTGGTTTCTGTTGCAGTGGGAATACCGATTAAATTTTATAAAAATATAATCGGAGAGGATAAAAAGTTTATTAGGACAATGCCTAATACTCCTGCGCTGGTAGGAGAAGGAATGACTTTGATGTGTTGTGACGAAAATGTTAACCAAAAAGAGGCCGAACAAGTAAAAAAAATATTTGAGTGCTTCGGTAAAGTAGAATTCTTGGAAGAAAAACTGATGAGCGAAGTAACGGCAGTTACCGGCAGCAGTCCGGCATATGTCTTTATGTTTATTGAAGCAATGGCCGATGCCGCTGTTCTTTCGGGAATACCAAGAAGTCTGGCATACAAGCTTGCCGCCCAGGCTGTTTTGGGATCTGCCAAAATGGTTATTGAGACAGGCAAGCATCCGGGAGAGTTGAAAGACCAGGTATGCTCACCTGCCGGTACTACCATTGAAGCTGTACGTTCTCTTGAAAAAAATCGATTCAGACATGCTGTAATTGAAGCAATGGATGAATGTACCAAAAAAGCTTTAGAGATAGGCAAGATGTACGATTAATTTTAAAACCCTAATAATGCAAAATACACAAGGAGCTGCCATGAAAAAAGTAAGTATTTACACTGACGGTGCCTGTTCCGGCAATCCGGGAGACGGGGGCTGGGGAGCAATACTGATATACGGAAATCATAAAAAAGAAGTGTCCGGCTTTGAAAAGGACACTACAAACAACAGGATGGAGCTTATGGCTGCCATTAATGCTCTAAATATGCTAAAAGAACCGTGCGAAGTGGACCTTTACAGCGACAGTGCCTATCTTGTAAATGCTTTTTTGTTGAACTGGATTGAAAAGTGGAAGAAAAACGGCTGGAAGACTTCTGGTAAAGAAGATGTAAAAAATGTCGAACTATGGAAGGAACTTGACAGGCTGAGCAGTATTCATAAAATTAAATGGATTAAAGTAAAGGGACACAGCGACAATGAATACAACAACAGGTGTGACAAGCTTGCTACGGATGAAATCAAGAAAAACAAGAAATAATTTATTATTTTAGGAGGATATATTCTAATGAACTATGAAGAAAAGACCGTGTCAAAAAAGCGCGTTTACGATGGCAATATTATAAGTGTGGAAAGCGTTAACGTTCTGCTTCCCAATGGAAAAGAAGCTTCCCGTGATGTGGTTTTGCATCCGGGAGCATCGGTTGTCATCCCCATAAGCGATAATAATGACGTTTATATGGTAAGGCAATTCAGAAAGCCTGTTGAAAAGGAGCTTTTGGAATTGCCTGCAGGAAAGCTGGACAAGGGTGAAGATCCTGAAGTTTGTGCAAGGAGGGAATTAAAAGAGGAAACGGGCCTTGAAGCCGATAAAATAAAGCATATTTTAAGCTACTATTCAGCACCGGGCTTTACCAATGAAATATTACATGTATATGCGGCCGTCGGACTTCATGAGGGAGAAGCCTGTGCCGATGAGGATGAGTTTATTTCCTCAAAAAAGGTTCCCATAAACAAGCTGGTGGAAATGGTCCTAAACAATGAAATAAACGACGCCAAAACAATAATAGGTATACTTTTGGCAGAGAAAATAGTCAAGGGAGAAATAAAGCTATAAGACAGAGGAAGATATGGCACATTACAATATAAGCAAAATATACAAGCCGTTTTTTAAGTAAAGTTTACAATACATTTTGATGTATTGTAATTTTTTTTTGTTTTTAAGCATAGAATCATTAATGTAAAAGGCAATTGCCTGGCAGCATCTGAATAAAGCTGCAATAAAAAAGCTTAGAGGGGATAAAATGATAAAGAAGATATATGAGGTTTTAACTTCACATATAAAAAACAATATAAACACTTATTTCTTTCTATTAATGATGTATATCGGAGGGGTGTCTGCAGGAGCTTTTACTGTTAATGGATTAAGCTCGCTTCAAAGAAATGAGCTGATAAATTACTTTCAAGGATTTTTAGAGCTTTTTGAGCATCAATGGGTTGACAGCAACGAAATATTAAGAATATCCATTATGGATAATGCCAGATTGGTGATTGCGTTATGGGTTCTGGGAGTAACCATCATCGGTATACCCTTTATATACCTTATTATTGGAATAAGAGGTTTTATCACCGGATTTACATCGGGCTTTATAATTTACATTATGGGCTTTAAAGGTGCTATGTTTACATTCTTGACAATTCTTCCAAAGGAAATAATTGTTGTCCCGTGTATTATTGCCCTTGGGGTAAACGGAATTAAATTTTCGCTTAACATTGTCAAGAACAAATCATCAAAGCAAATGTCAAAAGACAGCCTTAAAACGAGCTTTTTTGCCTACTGTTTCGTTACTTTGTTTTTTTCGTGTTTTATAATTGCAGGAATATTGGTAGAAGCATATATTTCACCGGTTTTTATGAGGATGATGATTTCCTGAAAGGTAGATACGCAAAGTATATTTTTACGCAAAACTGAGTTAGTTAAAATAATTAAAATAATCATAATTATAAATGCATAAATACTATTTTATTGTAAGTAATGCACAAAAAAAAATGAGAAAATTATTCAATGTACCAAATTATTCTACATAACATGGGAAAATATTGCATTGTAACTAGAAATTTTTATATAATGTAAAGGATGAATAATATTATTGGTAACTGAAATGTTCAGCAATTAATCTGTTAAAAGTTGAGATATAATTCATTTTTATACAATTTAGTGCAATTATCATACAAGAAAATTTTATATTTAAAATAAATATTGTAAATAAGAAGGAGTAGAATGCTAATGGAAAAATTAGTGCTGGATTTTCTGGATTTCCTAAAAAATGACAAACGATTGTCTCTTAACACTTTGCAATCGTATAAAAGAGACATAGAACAGTACATAACATATTTAAAGGATATGAAAGTTCAAAATATTGCAAATACGAATAAAACTACTGTTATAGCATATCTTTTGCACTTGCAAAAAAAAGGCAGGGCAACTTCCACCATATCCCGCAACCTTGCATCAATAAGGTCGTTTTATCAATACTTGACCAAAAAGGGGATAATATCTCAAGACCCTACAGAAAATCTGGAGTCGCCGAAGGTAGAAAAGAAACTTCCGCAGATTCTCTCGACAAAAGAAGTGGAGCTTCTTTTGGAGCAGCCGAAGTGCGATGACTTAAAGGGATACAGAGACAAAGCAATGCTTGAGCTCCTTTACGCTACCGGAATAAGAGTCTCCGAGCTTATTTCCCTTGATTTGGATGACGTAAACCTCGAGATGCAATTCATAAGATGCAACAAAGGTTCGAGGGAAAGGATTATCCCTATCGGGTCGATTTCCGTAAATGCCTTGAGCGAATATTTGTCGAAGTCAAGAAATCTTTTAATACAAAGACCTGACGAAAAGGCTCTGTTTGTGAATATAAACGGAAAAAGGCTGACCAGACAGGGGTTCTGGAAGATAATAAAGCAGTACAAAAATCAGGCTAAAATCAGCAAAGACATAACTCCCCATACGCTGAGGCACTCCTTTGCTGCACATCTTCTTGAAAACGGTGCGGATCTTAGGTCAATACAAAAAATGCTCGGGCATTCCGATATTTCATCGACGCAGATTTATGCACAACTCGCAAAAAACCGAATAAAGGAAATCTATAAAAAGACTCATCCTAGAGCTTAAATAAACAATTTTAAACAAATAAAGAATGATTTATTAAATTTAATATTTGTAATATAATAAGAAGGTGGGATAAAAATATCCTACCTTTCTTATTTAGCTGCTTGAAGTAAAATGAAATAGCAACCTTCATTAATGACAAAGGAGAAACAAACGATGAAAAGAGCTATAATAATTGTTTTGGACAGCGTAGGCATGGGAGAGCTTCCCGATGCCGGGAAATACTGCGATGAAGGCAGCAATACTTTGGGAAATATTTTAAAAAACATACCGGGATTTAACCTGCCAAATCTTGAATCTTTGGACCAGGAAAATATCAACGGCATGACAGGCTATAAGCCTTCAAAAAACCCTGTTGGCTGTTACGGAAGAATGGCAGAAAAATCCGCCGGCAAGGACACAACCACAGGGCATTGGGAAATTGCCGGTCTAATATTGGACATACCTTTCCCTGTATATCCGAATGGATTTCCCGAGGATGTAATTAAAAAATTTGAAGACAGTATAGGAACCAAGACTTTAGGAAATGTTGCAGCATCCGGAACAGAGATAATCAAGTTGTTAGGAGATGAGCATGTAAAGACGGGTTATCCAATTGTGTACACATCCGCCGACAGTGTGTTTCAGATAGCGGCTCATGAAGATGTAATACCGATTGAAAGGCTCTATGACATGTGCAAGAAAGCAAGAGAAATTCTTTCAGGTGAGCATGCTGTAGGACGAGTCTTTCTTTCAAGCATCCTGTAAGGCATTATGAATACTTTCGGAGGTAAAATTATGAGAATAGTTGATTTAATAAACAAAAAAAAGCGTGGAGAGAATTTATCTGCTTCTGAAATTGATTATATCGTCCAAGGCTATACAATGGGTGAGATACCGGACTATCAAATGTCTGCATTTTTGATGGCTGTATATTTCAAAGGAATGAGCAAGGAGGAGATTGCAAACCTCACTTTATCCATGGTAAATTCCGGAGAAACCGTTGATTTATCGATGATTGAAGGCATCAAGGTTGACAAGCATTCCTCCGGTGGCGTGGGAGACAAGATTAGCCTTGTAATAGTTCCGCTTTGTGCCTGCGTGGGAATTCCCGTTGCTAAAATGTCCGGCCGGGGACTGGGGCACACCGGTGGAACAATTGATAAATTGGAATCTATAGAAGGTTTTAGAACAGAGCTTTCAAAAGACGAATTTGTAAATAACGTGAACAAATATAAAATGGCTATAGTGGGCCAATCGCCAAATCTCACCCCTGCGGACAAAAAAATATATGCTTTAAGGGATGTTACCGGTACGGTGGACAGTATTCCGCTTATTGCAAGCTCAATAATGAGTAAAAAAATCGCGTCCGGATGCGATTGTATTGTTTTAGATGTCAAGGTGGGTTCCGGAGCCTTCATGAAGTCGGTGGACGAAGCTGTGATTTTGGCAAAGACGATGGTGGAAATAGGGAAGTCTCTGGGAAGAAAAACTGTTGCAGTTGTAACCGACATGAATCAGCCTTTAGGTCATGAAGTGGGAAATGCCAATGAGGTAAAAGAAGCAATAGGGATATTAAAGGGCCGCGGCGCCGAAGATGAAACAACTGTGGCATTGACAATTGCGTCCTATATGGCAGTATTAGGCGGTGCTTTTTCGGACTATGAATCCGCCTATAAGAAAATGCGCGAACTGATAGAATCCGGAGAGGCCGTGGAAAAGCTAAAGGAATTCATCAGGATACAGGGAGGAAATCCCGAAGTGGTGGACAATCCTGACCTTTTGCCAAAGGCAGAAAAGCACATAGAAATCAAGTCTTCGGTGTCAGGTTATGTAAACTCAATTAATGCAGAAGACATAGGTGTTTCGGCAATGCTTCTTGGTGCAGGAAGAAAGACCAAGAATGACAGTATAGACTTTTCGGCAGGTGTCACAATGGTAAAAAAGGTCGGCGATTGGGTTGATGAAGGAGACACCCTTTGCATACTTCATACCAACAAGACGGACATTAATGATGCCAAAGAGCTTTCCAAAAGTGCTTTTGTCATAAAAGACAAAAAGCCTGAGCCTGTAAAATTCATTCATTGTGTTATTGATTAAAAGAAACGTACAAACTTTTTTAAAATAAGTATATATAGGCTTTTTCAAGCATAAAAATCTAATAATGATAAATGCTTGGAGGGGTCTTTAGGTGTTGAAAAAGGTCATAATTTTTGTTATAGCTGCAGTATTTTTGTTAAACATAACGGCAATATCCGTTCTTTCTGCTCCGGCTGTCGGCGAGTCGGTATACGATGTTGAAACTGTTGCCGAAATAATGACAAATACCAATGTATTTGAGTTGCAAGCAAAAAGCTATGTTTTAATGGATGCTGCTACCGGGCAGGTTCTTTTGGAAGGAAGAAGCCATGAAAAGCTTCCCATAGCAAGCGTTACAAAAATCATGTCGATGCTGTTGGTAATGGAAGCAATTGACTCCGGAAAAATCAACATGGATGATATAGTCACAGCATCGGAATATGCAGCAGGTATGGGAGGTTCTCAAGCTTATATTGAGCCGGGCGAGCAGTATACTGTAAAAGATGCTTTAAAAGCAGTTGCCACCCACTCATCCAATGACGTAACCGTTTCTCTGGCCGAACTTGTAGCCGGAAGCGAGCAGGCTTTCGTAGTACTCATGAACGAAAGGGCAAAGGAACTTGGCATGAACAATACTAATTTCCTTGATTGTACCGGGCTTACGGATGAAGGGCATTACAGCACGGCATACGATGTGGCACTTATGTCGAGGGAGCTTATTGTAAACCATCCGAGAATTCTTGAGTTTACTTCAATCTGGATGGATACCTTTAGAAACGGAGAATTTCAGCTGGTTAATACCAACAAGCTTGTTCATTTCTACGAAGGATGTGACGGACTTAAAACAGGATTTACCCGGGCAGCAGGCCACTGCCTTTCGGCAACTGCCACAAGGAACAACATGAGGCTCATTTCGGTAGTATTGGGTGAACCGGATTCAAACACCAGATTTGCTGAAACCAGAAAGCTTTTAGACTACGGATTTGCCAATTACGAGTCTACCCAGGTGAACAAAAAAGGTGAAATAGTCAGCGAAATTGAAGTTAAAAAAGCATTAATTCCAAAGATAAAGGCCCTTTACAGTGATGATGTAAAGCTTCTTCTTGCAAGAAGCGATAAAGGCAAAGTAATCAGGGAAGTGCGATTGAAAGGATCCCTTACGGCACCGGTATCAAAAGGTGAGAAGGTTGGTGAAGTAGTTTATAAAGTCGATGAGAGAGAAATCGGAAAAGTGGACCTTGTTTCCGACAGGGATATACAAAAAGCCTCTTTTGGAAAATTGTTTGTAACTATGCTGTCAAGCTGGTTTAATCTTGGAAGGAGCTAAAGAAATCACCTAAATAATCAGGCAATAATTAACCGTGTCAGCCCAATTTACAGGGTACACGGTTTTTTGTTTTTTATATAGCAAATGTCAAATTGATTGAAAAAAATTTTGAAATACGAGGATATTTAGATATAATTATTATTAACTAAAAATTGCGGCCAAAGAAAATGTGAAACGTATTAAAAGGATTGATAAACATGGCTTTGTTGTTAATACTCATCGGCGCTTTTATTATAGGTTTCACAGGAGCATTTATGCCCGGACCTATGTTGGGAATTACAATAGACGGGAGCTTTAAAAAGGGATGGATAGCCGGTCCGTTGATAGTTTTCGGGCACGGAATCCTGGAGCTTTTATTAATTGTGCTCATGATATTGGGATTGAAAGATTTCTTTTCCAATTTGGCAGTTTCAGGGCTTATCGGACTATTTGGCGGTCTTTTTCTTGCATGGATGGGCTATGATATGGTAAAGTCCGCTATAAATAAATCGGTTTCACTAAACAGCCAAAAAACAGGGAATAGCTCAGACATAAGAAATCTTGTATTGTCAGGAATATATATAAGTGCAACCAATCCTTATTTTATTTTTTGGTGGGCATCAACGGGGATGGAATCAATACGACGTGCTTATGAGCTAGGACTAATTGGGGTTTTGTTTTTCTATGTAGGGCATATTTTATCGGACTTTGTATGGTACACCGTGATATCCATAGCAGTATCTAAAGGAAAGAAGCTTATTAGCGATACCGTGTATTTACGGATTGTTTTGCTATTGGGAATATTTATTATAGCCTTTTCGTTCTATTTTATAAGCAGCGGATGGAAAATGCTTTCAAGCAGTATCATGTAAAAAATTAATGCACAGGTTCATTTGTGGCGGTATTACTTCTATAAAAGTATACCGAATATTAAGTAAGCTAAGAGGCAGGATATTAATTAGAAAGAAATGATTAATATTGAAAGCGGCAGGAAATATTATGCTTACCTTAATATTTCATCTATTGCATATTGATTATTAATTGCAAAGCTGTAAAAAAAATCTTTGACATTAGACAAAAAATGATATAAAATATTTTAAATTTATATGAGGAGGAAAGAGAGCATGGCTTACATCTATAACGATGTGTCAAGAACTTTTAGTGAATACTTACTAATACCAAACCTTACAACGGAAAAATGTACTCCGGATAATATAGACCTGAGCACTCCCATGGTAAAGTTTAAAAAAGGTGAAGATTGCAGTCTGAAGCTAAATATTCCTATTGTATCTGCTATTATGCAGTCAGTGTCCAACGATACATTGGCAATAGCTCTTGCCAGATGTGGAGGATTGTCTTTTATATATGGTTCTCAGGCAATTGAAAGCCAGGCTGAGATGGTTAGAAAAGTAAAAAAATATAAATCGGGATTTGTTGTCAGTGATTCAAATCTTACTATCGACAGCACATTAAAGGATGTCATTGACTTAAAAAGCAAAACAGGACATTCCACTATTGCAATAACTGACGACGGCACATCTTCAGGAAAGCTTCTCGGATTGATTACTACAAGGGATTACAGAATAAGCAGGGATCCTCTGGATAAAAAAGTTAAAGATTTCATGACACCTTTCTCTAAGCTTGTTGTAGGTAAGTTGGGTATCAGTTTAAGCGAAGCAAACGACATAATATGGAACCACAAACTCAATTGTCTTCCTATTGTTGATGATGAGCAAAGACTTCACTATTTGGTTTTCAGAAAGGACTATGACGACCACAAGCAAAACCCTTACGAACTGCTTGACAGCAATAAGAGACTTAGAGTGGGAGCAGGTATAAACACAAGAGATTATAAAGAAAGAGTACCAGCATTGGTGGAGGCAGGAGTTGACGCTCTCTGTATAGACTCATCCGACGGATTCTCCATATGGCAGAAATATACCTTGGATTATATAAAATCAAATTACAATATTAAAGTCGGCGCAGGAAATGTTGTTGACAGGGAAGGCTTCTTGTATCTTGCAGAGGCAGGAGCCGATTTTGTAAAGATAGGAATCGGAGGAGGCTCCATTTGCATAACCCGTGAACAAAAGGGTATCGGAAGAGGACAAGCTTCTGCTGTTATTGAAGTGGCAAAAGCAAGGGATGAATACTTTGAGAAAACCGGTGTCTACATTCCTTTGTGCTCTGACGGCGGTATTGTTCACGATTATCATATTGTATTGGCACTGGCAATGGGTGCTGATTTCGTAATGATGGGAAGATATTTTGCAAGATTCGACGAAAGCCCTACAAAGAAGGTTAAAAGCGGAAACGGTTATGTAAAAGAATACTGGGGAGAAGGCTCAAACAGGGCTAGAAACTGGCAGCGTTATGACCATGGTGGAGAAAGCACAAGCATGAAATTTGAAGAAGGCGTGGACAGTTACGTGCCCTATGCAGGTAAACTGAGCGACAACCTTGAAATTACGTTAAATAAGATAAAAGCTACAATGTCAAGCTGTGGTGCAGCTTCCATAAGTGAGCTTCAGAAAACCGCAAGATTAACTTTGGTGTCTTCCACAAGCATAATAGAAGGTGGAGCCCACGACGTTATATTAAAAGACAAGGATTATTGATTTACGCTTTAGAATTTGTGCCTCTTACAGGTCATACAGAAATAAGACCTGTGCGGGGCACAATTTTATTTTAAATAGAATATACCCATAAAACTTGTGTTAGTATAATATATAATATACAATAGAAAAATATTGCAATTTTTATATAAATTCCAAGCGTCAAAAAGGCACAAATAAGCAATTCATAGAATTTTTGCAGGATTTTATCTTGACTCTTGCAAATATTAATGCTACGATTATGTATATTAATTATATAAAGGAATGCCTTTATAATTTTAATTTAGTTGGGGTATTGATTTTAATGTAAATGTGGAAGGTGGAAAATATGTTTGTTTCAAAGGCTTTAAAGGTTAACGCTAAAAATCACCTTGAAATCGGCGGATGTGATTGTGTTGATCTTGTAAACAATTTCGGCACTCCCTTGTATGTAATGGATGAAAGTCTTGTAAGGGAAAATTGCCGTGCATATAAAAATGCGTTGGACAAATATTATGACGGAAAAGGTCTGGTGCTTTATGCCAGCAAGGCTTTCTGCACAATGGCAATATGCAAAATTGCCGCCCAGGAAGGTCTCGGACTGGACGTGGTATCGGGTGGAGAACTATACACTGCAATCAAAGCAGGTTTCCCCATGGACAGGATTTATTTTCACGGAAACAATAAGACTATTGGCGAATTGGAGCTGGCAATTGACAGCAACGTAAGAAGGATAGTAGTGGACAACAGGCAGGAACTTTTTCATATAAACAGAATCGCTGGTGAAAAAGGAAAGACTGTAAACATTTCCTTTAGAATAAAGCCTGGAATTGATGCCCATACCCATGACTTTATCCGTACAGGACAAATTGACTCCAAATTCGGTGTTGCCCTTGAAAACGGTGAGGCGATTGAAATAATTGCGGAAGCTGCAAAGCTCAGCAATGTCAAGGTAGTGGGGCTGCATTGCCATATTGGCTCTCAGATTTTTGACATAAGTCCATTTGAGGAAGCAGCAAGAGTAATGCTGAACTTTATCGCAAAATTAAAAGAGGAGCTGGGAATAGAGATTGAAGAATTAAATCTCGGAGGAGGTTTCGGTATAAAATATACCGAGGAGGATGACCCGGTAGAGTATGAGCAGTATATAAAATCGGTTTCAAATGTTGTAAAAAGCGTGTGCGAAGAAAAGGGAATAAAGCTTCCGTTTATAGTGATGGAGCCGGGCAGATCCATCGTTGCCTCTGCCGGAATAACACTGTATAAAATCGGTACCATAAAGGATATCAAGGGCGTAAGAAAATATATCGCTGTTGACGGCGGAATGACCGATAACCCAAGATATGCCCTTTATCAATCAAAATATGAAGGTGTTATTGCCAACAAAGCTGACGCAAAGAAGACAGAAAAGGTTACAATTGCGGGTAAGTGCTGTGAATCCGGTGACTTGCTGGGTAAGGATGTGATGCTTCCCGAAGTGGAAGAGGGAGACATTCTGGCGATTCTTGCCACCGGAGCATACAACTATTCCATGTCCAGCAACTACAACCGCATTCCAAGACCTCCGGTTGTACTTGTAAAAGACGGCAAAGCAAGAATTATTGTTAAAAGGGAAGACTATGACGACATAATAAGAAACGATATTCTGCCTGAAGACCTGTAAAATCAATAGACTTAGATAAAATGATAAAAAAAAGAGCACATTTCAAATTTTGTGCTCTTTTTTATATATTCTGATATAATGAATCATATAACAAAGCAATAAATATCCCAAACTTCTAAAGTTACGGGTATAGATTTGCTTTTTTGGCGGCAAGCTTATATTGCCCGGTTGAAACCTTAAAGGCAGTATCAAACCGCGGTATTTTAAATTCGTACAATATCTGATACGATTTATAGTAAAGAGTATTTGTTGGAGAGATGAAAATGGATATTATAACCGGCCATGTAAATAGTGATTTTGATTGTCTTGCGTCCATGATAGCGGCAAACAAGCTCTATCCCCATGCTGTCATGGTGCTTCCGGGGATAATAGGAAAGGATGTAAGAAAATTTTTAAACCTGTACAGGGACTCATTCAATTTTATATCTGTAAAGGACATAGATATAGACCAAATTGAAAGAATAATTGTTGTGGACACAAACTCAAAATCAAGGCTTGAAAAGCCCCTTGGCAAATTGTTTGACAAGCCTGATGTTGATATCTTAGTGTATGACCATCATCCTTTATCCGAAAACATGATTGAAACTCAGAAAACCTTCATCAAAGACGTGGGAGCATGTGTTACTTTGCTCGTGGATGAAATTCAAAAACTTGGTATTGAAGTTTCTCCTTTGGAAGCAACAGTTTTGGCCCTAGGAATATACGCCGACACCAACTGTCTGACGCTGCCAAAAACTTCTTCAATGGATGCAAATGCCCTTGCCTTCCTTTTGTCCAAGGGGGCCAATTTGCAGGTTATAGATGATTATATGACAAATCCTTTGAGCCTAAGTCAGCAGGTTCTTTTGGAAAAAATGGGCAAAAATATCAAAGTCATAGACATAAATGGCTTTAAAGTGGCTTTTTCCGCGGCAGAAGCTGAGGAATATGTAGACAATGCGGCTTTTCTGACAAGAAAGCTGCTGGAGGAAAGGGATTACGATGCTTTCTTCTCAATTCTCAGAATGGAGGGCAAAACATATATAATCGGAAGAAGCCTTGAAGATGAAATTGATGTAGGGCAGGCAATGACCTTCTTTAACGGCGGCGGGCACACGGGTGCAGGCTCGGGAAAATCCGATGAAGCCGACCTTGACAAAGTTTTAAGCTCCATTGAAAAAATTCTTAGAGAAAATATTCGCCCGGTGGAAAGAGCAAAAGATATAATGAGCTCACCGGTAAAAACCATCTCTTTGGATTCCAGTATAGATGAAGCCGGAAAGATAATGCTAAGGTACGGTCATTCCGGACTTCCGGTGGTAAAAGACGGCATTCTTTGCGGAATTATATCCCGAAGGGATGTTGAAAAGGCGCGTTTGCACGGTTTTGGCAACTCTCCCGTCAAAGCATATATGACAAAG
Source organism: Acetivibrio sp. (assembly GCF_035371925.1). Taxonomy (NCBI): domain Bacteria; kingdom Bacillati; phylum Bacillota; class Clostridia; order Acetivibrionales; family Acetivibrionaceae; genus Acetivibrio; species Acetivibrio sp. The sequence goes on from NZ_DAORXT010000037.1 coordinate 22,669, forward strand.
AATGTAATTACGATAAATCCCGAAACTCCGCTAAAGACAATTGAGGACCTTCTTGTGGAGCACAACATAGGAAGGCTTCCTGTGGTGTCCGGAAACAAACTTTTAGGCATTGTTACTAGGTCGGATATCATCGCTACTTTCTTTGGTGAAAACTCTCCACGGTGGTATAAAAAGAATTATCTTGACAGTCAAAACTTGGTTCATAAAAATCAAAATCTGTCCGACAAAATAAATGCTCTTCCCAAAAGGGTAAAAAATCTTCTTATTGAAGCGGGCAAAATTGCAGATGATGAGGGCTTGAACGCATATGTTGTTGGAGGTTTTGTGCGCGACCTCATACTTGGAGAGGAAAACTTCGACATTGATATTGTAGTAGAGGGAGATGCCTTAAGGTTTTCCGAAAAACTTGCAAATCATTATCAAGCACAACTTACAAAGCACGATAGGTTTGGTACTGCAGTGGTGGTGCTGGAGGATGATTTTAAGATTGATGTGGTAACCGCCCGGAAAGAATATTATGAATATCCTGCGTCCCTTCCGGTGGTTGAAGGAGGCACTATAAAGGACGACCTCTTTAGAAGAGATTTTACCATAAACAGTATGGCAATAAAGCTCAACAAATCGGGATTTGGCAATATAGTAGACTTCTACGGGGGCAGAAAAGACCTTCAGATGGGGCTTATAAGGATATTGTACAACTTAAGTTTTGTGGAAGACCCTACAAGGATATTTAGAGCTATAAGATTTGAGCAAAGATATGACTTTAAAATGGAGGAAAAAACCGAAGAATTTGCGATAAAGGCAATAGAATCGGGTATTCTTGGCAAAGTAAGCCTCGAGAGAATAAACTTTGAGTTCTTTGCAATGCTGAAAGAAAGTAATATTTTAGCTATTTTAGAAAGAATGGAAAACTTGCGCATATTTAAAATGGTTTATCCCGAAATCAAGCTTACCGACGGTTTAAAGAAGCTTCTAAAAAACGCCGAAGAAGATTTGGCTTATTTTAGAGAAAAGTTAAAATCCCAAGAAGCTATAGACAGGACTCTTTTGTATTTGCTAATCTTGTATTCCGATATGAGCTTTGAAAATGCCTCCAAATTATCGGAAAACATGAGGCTTTCAAAAGAATACAAAAGCGAAATACTAAAGCTCATTGAAGTAAAAGACAGGGTACTTTCAAATTTGTCAGGAAATATTGATATGTCCAATTATCATGTTTATAATGAGTTAAAGGGGGTATCTGTAGAAATTTTGCTCGTGCTATGTATGCTAAGCAGGGAAAAGAAATTAATCGCCAGAATAATCCTATATATAAATAGCCTAAAAGATATCAAAACACAGGTAACTGGCAAAGATTTAAAGCAGCTGGGAATAGAACCGGGCCCTGAATATGCGCTCCTTCTTGAAAAGGTTCTTGCAGAAAAACTCAACGGCAATCTGCAAACCTATAACGATGAGCTTGCGTTTCTTAAAAAAATAATTAATGAAGAAAAAAAATAGTATTGTATTTTTAAGGAGAAGAAAATGTTGTTACAGCAATTTAAAAACAGTCCGGAATTGATAATTTACTGGTTTATGATTTTTGCTTTTTCCATATCGGTTCATGAGTCGGCTCATGCTTATGTTGCCTATCGTTTAGGGGACTCGACGGCTAAAGACAAAGGAAGAATTACAATTGACCCGTTAAAACACCTTGATTTACTGGGAACAATCATGATGTTAATCAGTTTTATAGGATGGGCAAAGCCTGTGCCTATAAATTCGTCCAATTTTAAAAATAAAAAAGCCGGTACCATTTTGGTAAGTCTGGCAGGTCCGCTTTCCAATTTTATTCTGGGAGTATTTTTTGCTATTCCTCTTGCTTATGTAAGTTTAAAGTATTATCCCTTGGATTATAGCCCCTTAAGTCCGGTGGTAATTATTTATAATTTTGCCTTCTATGGCTTTATTATGAATATAGCTTTGGCAGTTTTTAATTTTCTGCCATTGCCGCCCCTTGACGGCTCTAAGATATTTACTGCCGTTTTGCCGTCAAAATATTATTTTAAAATTTCGCAATACCATAATACTGCTTTTATTATTCTGATATTATTGTCTTATACCGGATGGCTGGACAAAATAATTACTCCGGTTATTGATGGGGTGCAAAGTGCCATATTCGCTGTAATTGTACCCATAATAAAGCTTATTGTATAAAAAATATGATTAGACTTTAATATAAAAAAAAGATATAATTTATTACTGTAAGAATCATATGACAAGATTTATTTTATATAGGAGCATTCCTGTAATGAAACAAAATGATCTTTGAAAAAGAAGATGCCAGGC
>NZ_DAORXT010000038.1:0-24529 GCF_035371925.1 Acetivibrio sp.
GTTTTACTGGAAGTACCACTTCAACAAATATTCTGCGAAAACAGTCCAGAATGCGAAGTCCGGTTTCAATCCTTGTTTTACTGGAAGTACCACTTCAACAGCCCTCGAAGCCTAATCCCGCCTTTTTCAAGCCTTTCGGGATTTTTTTGACGGAACTTTTTTTCACATTTTTCACTTAAAAATGCCTGATTTTTATCAAATTTCATGCATTTTTAAGCCACCAACATAAGCTTCTAGCCCACTATTTTCAACACTTCTAAGCCTATCAACTCAATTTTGCCAATAATTTTGCAACCACATTTTGTCAAATACATCATAATTACAATTAAAACATATCATAAATTAACCATTTTTTCAATATGCTAATCATCATTTGCAGTCCCATTAGCCTACTTTAAAACCTAATCAACCCATATCTCCCCTTAATATCACTCATTTCAAAACAAATATAATCAACTTTAAAAACATAAAACATATATACTGCAATCAATTAAACCATTCTAAAATTATCATCATTAACAAAAATATTTCTTTCCCTAAGATCTTCATTCACTTCTTTCGCCGCAATATAGTATTCAATAGGAGAGCCTTCCACTCTATTTGGTAGATATTTCTTGTCTTTAGAAGACAAATAGTAAACTATAATTCTCATCATCGAAGCACTTCTCTCATCTAAATTCTTTTCTTCATTTAATATAGCCTCAATAATATTATCCTGACCTAAATAAATATAATCTTTTCTGTATATCTTCTCATAAAAATTCGATATATAACGCATTTTTAGCTCATCATTGTCTTCTATTGTTTTCAACAATCCAATTAAAAATCTTAAACTTTTTTCAAATTTTATTTTGAGGTCACTATCCATATTAGCCACCATTTTTTTAAACTCTAATCCCTCTTCTTTTTAATAAATTGACTTATCGTTACATTATTGCTTCTCATCATAAGCCTAAAATCTAATATATCTCTCGCTCCTGTTCTTTCTAAAATATCACAATATTTCATACACATTAATGAATCCAATGCCGGAAATGTAACCTCTAGATTTGACATTACTATTCCCTTATAAGGTTCCTATTTTATATTTTTACGATTTGAACTAATTCTTGAGATTCAAAACTTACGGGCATTTTTTGACGAAACTTTTTTTATCCCCTTCATCAAAAAATGCCCGTTATTTTATCATTTCCATCCACTAGTCCGCAATTTGCGACTCTATTACCTTTACAGCCTGCTTTAAGGCCTCGTCAATCTTGGATACATCCTTTCCTCCTGCCTGAGCCATGTCGGGACGTCCGCCGCCACCGCCTCCGGCAACCTTGGCAGCTTCCTTAATTATATTTCCTGCATGAATACCCTTTGCTACGACATCCTTTGTCGCCATTACCACGAGGCTAACCTTGTCGCCAAAACCGCTTCCGAGAACCACTACACCGGAGCCCATTTTATTTCTTATGGTATCTCCCGTATTTCTCAGTGCCTCCATATCAAACTGGTCAAAGCGGGCTGTAACCACCTTTACACCCTTAACCTCTACGGCCTTGGACAAAACATCATCTAATGAACTGCTGACAAGCTTGCCCCTTAGCTGTTCAATTTCCTTTTGGGCAGCTTTAATCTCATTTAGCAGCGCCTCTATCCTCCTCACACTGTCGGAAGGATTGGTCTTAAGAATCTGAGCAATATCACCCAAAAGCTTTTCCTCTTCGTCAAAGTGCTTTAATGCAGCCTCACCCGTCAAAGCCTCAATTCTTCTTACGCCGGATGCAACACCGCTTTCGCTGACTATCTTTATAAATCCGGCCTGGGATGTCACTTCAAGGTGAGTTCCACCGCACAGCTCTATACTGTAATCTCCAATCTTTACAACCCTTACAACATCCCCGTATTTTTCACCAAACAATGCTGTAGCGCCCATTTTTCTTGCTTCATCAATGGACATTTCCCTTATATCCACCGCAATGCTTTCCAGTATCTTTTCATTTACCTGGGTTTCAACACTCTTTATCTCTTCCGGAGTCATTGCTGAAAAATGCGTAAAGTCAAATCTCAACCTGTCAGGCTCCACCAAAGAACCTGCCTGATTTACATGGGAGCCCAATACACTCCTTAATGCTTTATGGAGAAGATGGGTTGTGGTATGGTTCCTTGCTATTGCCATCCTTCTCTTCTTGTCAATTGCAGCTTTTACCTCCATACCCTTTCTCAATGTTCCCTCTTCAACCTCACCGATGTGGAGGTATTTGCCGTCATTGGTCTTCTTGCAGTCCAAAACCCTTATCCGTACGCCTTGAGCTTCAATAAAACCCTCGTCTCCAACCTGTCCTCCGCTTTCGGCATAAAAAGGAGTCCTGTCAAGTATGATTGTAACGCTGTCGCCTTTTTGGGCCTCATCCGCAATTTCGTCTCCCTTTATTATGTATAGCACATTAGCCGATGCCTCATATTCCTTATATCCCAAAAATTCAGTTTTAACGCCTTTGTCAAGTTTTGAATAAATATCGTCGCCCCAAGCGGAACCCTGCTTGCTGTGATAGTCTTCCCTTGCAAGGTTCTGGTGCTCCTTCATTTTTGCCTTAAAGCCTTCTTCATCCACTCCAAGTCCGTTTTCCTCAGCTATCTCCCTGGTAAGGTCCACTGGGAAACCGTAGGTGCCGTGGAGCTCAAACACCATCTCACCGCTTATTACCTTTTCGTTTTTCTTCTTGGTTTCCTCAATATACTTGTTCAGGATTACCAATCCCTGGTCTATAGTCTCTTCAAACTTCTCTTCCTCAATCCTTATAACCTTCTTTATGCTTTCCGCCCTTTCGGCAAGCTCCGGATATGCGCCTTTGGACTCTTCAATCACCACCGAAGCCACATCGGACAAGAACGGCTTGTCCAATCCCAAAAGCTTTCCGTGTCTTGCAGCCCTTCTTAGAAGCCTTCTTAACACATAGCCCCTTCCCTCGTTGGAAGGTATTACTCCGTCCGATATCATCATAGTGGTACTTCTGATGTGGTCGGTTATTACCCTGATGGATATATCCGTTTTTTCCGAGCTGCCGTACTCAACTCCAGTAAGCTTGCATATATAATCCAATACTCTTCTTATGGTATCAACCTCAAAAAGGTTGTTTACGTCCTGCATCACGCACGCAAGCCTTTCCAAGCCCATTCCCGTATCAATGTTCGGGTTTTTAAGCCTGGAATAATTGCCGTCCTCATCCTTGTTGAACTGCGTAAACACCAGGTTCCAGACCTCTATAAACCTGTCGCAGTCACAGCCCACCTTGCAATCGGGACTGCCGCAGCCCTTGTCCTCTCCCCTGTCAAAATAAATTTCCGAGCAGGGACCGCATGGGCCTGTACCATGTTCCCAGAAATTGCTATCCCTGCCCATTCTTACAATTCTTTCGGGAGGAAGTCCGACTTTTTTATTCCATATTTCAAATGCCTCATTGTCATCTTCAAATATTGATACCCATAATCTTTCCACAGGTATCTTAAGGTCCTCGGTAAAGAATTCCCACGCCCACGGAATTGCCTCATTTTTAAAGTAGTCGCCAAAAGAGAAATTCCCCAACATTTCAAAAAAAGTACCGTGCCTTGCCGTCTTTCCCACATTTTCAATATCCGGTGTTCTAATACATTTCTGGCATGTGGTAACCCTTCTTCTGGGCGGCTCTTCCTGTCCTGTAAAATAAGGCTTTAAAGGCGCCATACCCGAATTTATCAACAAAAGACTGGGATCATTTTGAGGAACCAATGAAAAACTTGGAAGCCTCAAGTGCCCTTTACTTTCAAAAAAGCTTAAATACCTTTCCCTTAGCTCGTTTAATCCTAATTTCTCCATACCCATTCTTCCTCTCCAGGTTTTACTCAGCATCAGCTGTTTTTTTAAGGTGTCCTATCTCAACTGTTCTTATCCAGCCGTTCAATATATAAAAACTCTCCTCCTAATTGTATAGGTACGAGAGCATCATATTCCACTGCAAAGATTGTTCTACGCTTACTCTGAATAGTAAAATTATATATAAGTATTCTGCTGGTGTCAAGAACTTATAATCCCATTCATCGCCTACACAATAGCCTCTATTAGCCTCTTTAATATTACCTTTAAAATTGCGGTCACCGGAACTGCTATGAGCATCCCTATTATGCCGAAAAACTCTCCTCCGGCCAAGACTGCCAGAATTGTCGTAACGGGATGAAGTCCCAGCCTTCCTTCTATTATCTTCGGCGAAATAAAGGCGTTGTCTATCTGCTGTATAACCAGAAAGGCAACTACCGTCCAAAAAGCTTTCACCGGTGAATCTATAAGGGCTACAGCCACAGCAGGTATTGCCCCTATAAAAGGCCCGAAGTAAGGTATTATATTTGAAATCCCGCCGATAAATCCGAGAATCGGCGAATATTTCACTCCTACAATTGCAAGGGCTATGGTCTCCATTATACCGATAATGAGAGCTGTCAGGAGCTGGCCTTGTATAAAGCATGACAGTATGTCATTTATCTCCCGGCATGTCCCGATAATTTCATTTCTCCATCTTCGCGGCACCAAAGAGAGAGCTCCCTTTTTAAACAGCTCAGCGTCCTTCATAATGTAGTATGCAATAATCATTGCCAGTATGATGTTTGATATCCCCGTTACCCACTTAAAAAATCCTATAAGGGTTTTTCGTAACGCGTCCATGAGCATATTTTCGGCTATGCTCACTCCGTTGTTTATCTCATTGTAAATGGCGTTTTTCATTTCTGCCGACCAGCCGCTGCTATCTATTGTTTTCAAAATATTATTGAAAATTTCACCATACTCCGTAGTTATTTCCGGAATGGTATTTATAAATTCCCGGGTGTTGTCCACAAAAATTGGCGCAATGAAAACCACTGCTGCTGTCAGCACAATTCCAAAAGCCAGGTAAATCAAAATTATGCTTCTTGTTCTCGGTATGTTTTTTGATTCAAGCTTTAAAACTATGGGACGAAGTATGTATGCAACAACACCTCCCATTAAAATTGTGAAAAATATTTTAAGTATTTTTTCTCTATAGACAAGCACGAAATAGATGATTGAAATACTCAAAAGAAACAGTATTATATAAGTAAATATTTTTCTCGTCGAAACCATTTGTCAATCCTCTGTTTCCTTGGATTCTTGAAAGCGAGCCTGCTTTCAAATATATGTTTCACTTTTCACCGATTATGTAGTTAAAGACTGGATTTATCCAGTCTTTTTAAGAGGATTTTGAGAGTATTTATCGAAATAATTCCACCATATCGCTAATTAAATCTCCGGATTTTTTAACAAAATCCATTCCTTTTCTTCTCATTTTTCTTCTGGTTCTATTGCTCATCATTGTATCTGAATTCATAGCCATTCCAACAGATGCACCGATTAAACTTCCGATAATAAGTCCCCTGGTAAAGTTGCTTCTCATTATATTGTCACCCCTTTCTTTGAACCTTCTTGTTTCCTTCAATTAGATTCTTTATTCCTCCTCCGGTTTCCATCATTTCTTCAACCGCTTCACTGTCCACCAGGATATTCTCTTCTCCAAACTCAAATTTTCCAATCAGCGGAAGTACGCTTCTTCCTTTTACTATGTCCTGCAACAATCCGTCCGAAACCTCAATACCGTCTATTTTGCCGTGTTCTAAGTCGAATAATACGTCCTTGGCAACTCCTAAGTCTTCCCCGGTTTTAGTGTATATCGGAAGTCCCAAGATATCCCATTTATCCTTGAATTCCGGCCTGTGCTGAACTTTTTTAATGTCCTTGACATCATCCACATCATTAACAATAAGCGCATCCCTGCCAAGGCTCAAAACATCCGAAGCAAAAACCACTTTTCTTCTCATGCTGTAGCCTCTTCTCTCAAGCAAAAAGGCAACCACACTTTTCTCCTTCGGACAGAAAATTATATCCTTTACTATTCCAAGTTTTTTCCCATCCGCCGCACATATTACCGGCAGTCCCAGCACCTCACTGTATCTATTCAAAAAATCATCTCTCCGTTTTTTGAAAACTCACATATTAATACATTTTAAACTATAGAATATTTATGACTGTTTATTTTTCACACTATTTATTATTTCAACATTTGCTCAAAAAATACACCGCATTCAATTTGACTTAAATTACATATTCATATAAAATTAAACGTTGTATTAGTTGTATAATTGTAAGAAAATAATTTTTAAATTTTACAATATACATTTATATTTAATCGATTTTTACGAGGTAGGTGCAAAAATGATTGATAAAATAACCTATAATGAAAAAATTGGAGTTCACATCCCTTCTATTTTGCTGCCCAAAGAAGGCGTTGACATGGAAAAGTGGTCGGTAGTGGCCTGTGACCAGTATACTTCCGAGCCGGAATACTGGCAGGATGTAGAAAATAAAGTTGGAAACAATCCTTCCACTCTGTATCTTACTTTTCCCGAAATTTATCTTGAAGACGGAAATGCAGACGAAAGAATAAAACGCATAAATGATGAAATGAAAAGGTACATAAATGAAGGTATTCTTGTTTCTCAAAAGCCATGTATGCTGCTGGTAGACAGAAAAACATCCCATACCCAATCCAGAAAAGGGCTCATTCTGGCAGTGGATCTTGAAAAATACGACTATAGCGCAGGTTCCCAGTCCCTTATCAGGGCAACGGAGGGTACGGTAATTGAAAGACTTCCTCCAAGGGTCAAAATCAGGGAAAATGCCATCTTAGAGCTCCCTCATGTAATGATTTTGATTGACGACCCGGGCAAAACCGTTATCGAGCCTCTGGTAAGCAAAATTGATTCCTTTGAAAAGGTGTATGATTTTGAGCTTATGATGAACGGCGGACATATCAAGGGCTACAGGATTGATGACCAAAAGACATTGAAAGGCATTTTGAAAGCCATTGAAGCCTTGGCAGACCCTGAAGTTTTTAAATCAAAATACAATGTCGGTCACGACAAGGGTGTACTTTTGTTTGCAGTGGGCGACGGAAACCATTCCCTCGCATCGGCAAAAGTGCATTGGGAAAATGTGAAAAAGACATTGAGCGAAGCTGAGATTCAAAACCACCCTGCAAGATTTGCCTTGGTGGAGATTGTAAACGTGCATGATGACGGTATTGTGTTTGAGCCCATTCACAGAGTTCTGTTCAATATCGATACTTCATCCGTTTTAAATGCCATGCAGGATTTCTACGGAAGCTCCCGTTGCTCCTTTGAAAAATACGATTCATTGGAACCGGTAAACAAAAGACTCCAAGAGCTAAAGAAAGAAAAAAACGTTCACTCCTTTGGGTTTGTAACCGATGAGGGTTTTGGGGTATTTACCGTACAAAATCCGAAGCACAACCTTGAGGTCGCCACACTCCAGGATTTCCTCGACTATTATGTGCAAAAGCAAAAGGAATCCAAAGTGGACTACATACACGGTGAAGACGTTGTAACCCGCTTAGGTTCAAAGCCCGGAAATATAGGCTTTTATCTTCCTTCCATGGAAAAGCATGAATTTTTCAAAACGGTTATTCTCGATGGCGTCCTGCCTAGAAAAACCTTCTCCATGGGTGAAGCGGAAGAAAAAAGATTTTATTTGGAGTGCAGAAAAATTGTAAAGGATTAAGCAGTTAATAAAGAGTTACACGGAAAAACCGGGAGCCTTGTACAGCGGCTCCCGTTTTTTAATTAATAACCGTACCCATATCCCGGATAACCGCCGTAATATCCTGAAAAACCGTATGGACGCCTTCTCCTGAGTAATTCACTTATTAGAAGAGTGCCTACAAAAGCTCTTAGCAATCTTCTGCCTCCAAATCCCAACTGTCTGTCGCCTTCCTCCTTCATTTCTTCACATATGGCGGTTTCGACATCGGCTTCAACCTCATCACATATTTTATCACACATCTTGTCTAATTGCTCTTTTGTCGGACAATAGGAGCAGCCATAGTTCATGTCCAACATATCGCAATAATGCATAACCTTCGGATATACTATATAATATGTTTTCGGATACATATTTTCAAGCTGATGTTCGGGCATTGTTGCCATTGGACAGTACTGCTGCGCATACGGCATAACATTCATCATGTGAGGCATATGATACATGCATTCTTTTCCGTACATGATTTTAAAACCTCCCTGGTATAAATAATATATTCACTTTATTTTATGCATAAAATGCCATACTGCTACTTTTTCGTTGTTTTTATGTTAATAAATTTTAAAAAATTGCAGCTGTTTACTTTAAAAATAATTTTTTTCTTTCAAATATAATATTAACTCTAATAAAAAAACCGATGATGTGAAGAATAATGTTGGAGGTGGTTTATGATGAACAAAAATTTTATTAAAGCAGCATCTTTGACATTAGGACTTACCCTTGCATCATTACCACTGGTCGGCTGTAATATGGGCGGCGGAACCGATCAGGGAAACAACACAACCGGGCAAAACACACAGCAGTTAACTACCCCTGATAACAACACCAACAGGTTTTTGAACATGGATATGAACCGGATGGACAACAACGGTATGAAAAATGATATGCTCGGAAGAAACAACGGTGCCGACAGCAACGGACTATTAGGCGGAAATATGATGGGATCACCTGCAGCGAGCCCGAACCAAAGCACTCCTGCACCTCAGGGTAATGCTGTTATGAGGGACAAAGCCGAAAAAATAACCGGCCAGCTTGCAACAATGCCTGAAATTGGGCAGGCAAACGTTCTGGTAGTCGGCAACAGCTGTCTTGTTGCTTACAATCCAAAAAACGCACAAGGGGATGCCAATGCCAGAAAGAACATGGTTATTAACAAGGTAAAAGAGATTGACCCTTCAATAACCAATGTCATAGTAAGTGAGTCAAGGGATATGATGGATAAAATAAGCAAGATTACCAACGATATGGCAAACAAACCTATGGATCAAATAAACAATGAAATCATGCAACTCATGAACCAGGCAGCACCTGCCGCAAAATAGTAAAATAGCGTTCTCAGGTCATTAAACTATGTAAGCCCGGAGTTAAATCCAAAGCCCTTTGCTCCGGGCTTTTTATTTGGCCTCTTGGAATGAAATGAAAGAGGCAAAAGCGAAGGAAGTCGATGTCCCGAGCTTTTATTTTTCTTCTTGGAATAAACGCCTAAACGCGATGAACCCATCTTTATTGCCAAATCTCTAAATTCCTTTTGGATATATCCTTGTAAAAGGTTAAAAAGCATCCTGCCGTAGTTTTTTGGGCTAGAGGAAGGGTAAACTTGGTAATGGTATAAAATCTTTTCGAAACATCCTTTATATCTTTCAGTCTTGAATAAATTCTTATTGCATTTCTGGCATTACAAGTAATATATTCCTCTATATGGGAAAGATAATAACCTCCCCTGTCAACTGTGAATTTTGGAGTATTAAGGTACGTCCTTTTTATGAAATTTTCATACTGGCGGTGACTGTCAAGAAGCCTGATATTTGCATGATGAGGTACGGTCATATCCTGAACAAGGTGTACCGCCGCTCCAAGATAAAACATGGCAAGGTTGGGTTCTATGGCATACCAGTATTTCAGTGCCTTTTCATAATACGATACCGCCAATGCAAGGGCATTATTGTTTCCGTACAACCCCTTTTTCTTATAAGGGTTGTAAAAATGGTTGGCACTTTTCAAATCCTGATCCGCCCATGTTACTCCCTGGTTTATGTCATCAATATAATCGCTGAAAAGACAGTATGCATCTATATATTTATCGTTCCTAAGAATCTTAAGCGCCTGGATGTTTATGTATTTGTGAACTTCGCACTGAGTTTTTATTACCGCTTTCTTAAACGGATTTATGGCGAACAAAAAGTATTTAAATGCTCTGCCGTAAGTCCTCTCCAACCTGCCTGCCATATTCGGACGCTCCTATAAATAAAAAATACAGACAGCATTTATTATACGTAGTTCCGATATTTTTTATTTATACCGCCCGGTATTTAAAATTTTATAAACTTATCCATCAACTCTTCTATGCTCGCGCCAAAACTGCCCTGTATATCCGTAAGCTGGGCATTTCCTTTGACAGCAGTCATTCCCGGCACAAAAGGCAGGTATACCGAAACGACTTCATCGTTTATACATACAGTATCAACCTCCAGTGCCATATGGAAGTTGTACTTGTTAAGAGCCACAGTAAGCTTGCCGGACAAATCCAACCCGCACTTTACAAAAAGTTTTTCCAGTTGCTCCGACGTATATTCGGCCTTGACATTGGATACAGCGTCCTGCGCCAGCACCATTACAACTTCATCCGCCGTCTCAAGCAAAGCAATGTTTCTGTCATTCATTTCGCTGGACATATCTACTATCACAACATCATAATACCTCATCGACCTGAAGGCATCCATTAGGGCTTTTATTTCACCGGAACTTGCATCTTTCAGGTCAGTTATATTCTCCGGCGGAACAAAATAATGAACATCGTGAGCAGGGTCTATCTGCCTTATCTCCCTAATCCTTGCTCCAATGTTCCCTCCTTGCTTTAGACAGCGCAGCAATTGGGAAAGGTTTCTTTGACTTTTGCAATTGAAATAAAGCGGAGTGGATTGAAAACTCTCAAAGTTGAGATAGAACACTTTAAGACCTTTTTTTGTACAATACACTGCGGAGTTGATTGCTACAGTGGTCTTTCCAGAACCTCCTATAGGAGAATATACGGCAATCACTTTTGTGTCCACATCCCTTGAAGGTTCTTCCAAAATGACATCATCTTCTTTATCGGAGGTATCTTCATTAATGAGAACATCATCCGTAATAACGTTTTCTTCTTTAATTTCTACTTTAATTTCTTCTCTAATTTCTTCCCTAAATTCTTCTCTGAATTCCTCTCTAAATTCTTCTATGGTTTCTTCTTTGATTTCTTCCTTGTTTTCTTCCTTGTTTTCTTCTTTATCTTTGAATGTCTCCTTTTCACTTGGTAAAAACATATCAATTAGTTTATTTACAAACTCGTCTCCCACCTGATGCTTATCAACATAGTCAATGCCATCGCCTTTTACGGAAGGCACTCCCCGGCTTAGCAAAAAGATCTTTGTATCAACCTCCTTTAGCATTGCCTCAGAATACATATCCGGACTTATCAATAAAACATCTACCCTGTTTAATCCGGAAAGGAAATCATATAAGAGATCCTGCCTTGTGAAGGAACTTACCCGAAGCCTCTCTAAATAATTGGTCATTAAATAGTTAACCGTGTTTCGAACATAGGCTTCATCGGTGTCGGCAATAACTAAATTAAGTCTTCTCATAATATCCCCCAATAGCTCAAATTTAGTAATTTGGTATATATTAATATTATATTTTTATATTAAAATAATGTCAATTTTTTAATATTTCCGGCTTTTTATTTGATTTTCATATCTATGTCATATCTGCTTGAGTCTCTGGGCAAGTCTGGTATTTCTGTCCGAGCTTTTGGAGTTTCTTATACAATATCCCAGTGCTTTTTGTGAACCCACAAGCACCAAGGCTTTTTTGGCTCTTGTGACACATGTATATAAAAGATTTCTCTGAAGCATCATGTAATGCTGCATTGTAAACGGTGCCACTACAAAATTATACTCGCTTCCCTGACTTTTATGCACTGTGACCGCATAAGCCAAAGTTACTTCATCCAATTCCGTCACGTCATACTCAACTTCGGTATCGTCAAATTTTATGCGTACAGTTTTTTCTTCATGGTCAATATCCGTTATTATGCCCATGTCACCGTTAAACACATTTTTATCGTAGTTATTTTTAATCTGCATTACCTTGTCGTTGACTTTGTAAATTGTACCTCCGTATTTGATGGAAACACTGCTTGAATTTAGGGTCTCTTGAAGCACTCTATTGAGATTTTGCGCTCCCACGACTCCCCTTTGCATGGGGCATAAAACCTGAATATCATTTAAAGGGCTCACTTTGTAGTATCCAGGAAGCCTTTTTGTGCAAAGCTCCCGGACAAGCTCCACTATCTTTTCCGGCTCTTCCTCTTCAATAAAGAAAAAATCACTGTTTTTGCCGCCTTTCAAGGCAGGATATTCTCCACGGTTTATTCTATGGGCATTGGTTATAATTGCACTCCCCCGGGCCTGTCGGAATATTCTTGTAAGCCTTACCACAGTTACCGTTTCCGAGTCTATGATGTCTTTTAGTACATTTCCTGCGCCCACCGAAGGGAGCTGGTCCACATCCCCCACCAATATCACCACCGTATTGTTCGAAACAGCTTTTAAGAGGTTGTACATTAGGATAATATCAATCATTGAAGTCTCATCAATGATTAGAACATCACATTCCAAGGGATTGTCCTCATTCTTTTTATATCCGTCCTGGGGACTGTATTCCAACAAGCGGTGTATGGTCTTTGCCTCCATACCGGTAGCTTCAGACATACGCTTTGCCGCCCTTCCGGTGGGAGCGGCAAGGAGAACTGCGGCATCCAGCTTTTGAAAAGCCTTTATTATCGCCAGTGTGGTTGTAGTCTTTCCGGTACCCGGCCCGCCGGTAAGAACCATAAATTTTGACGCCACCGCATTTTTGATGGCTTCAATCTGAACTTCGTCATATTGAACATTGCATTCCCTCTGGAGATTCTCTATCATTTCATCGAAATTGAAAAGGGCATATGCGCTTTTAGTCTCGGTTATTTCCCGTATCCTCTTGGCAACGCCCACTTCACTGTAATAAAAAGGCGGAAGGTAAACCGCATCCCCTTCCTCCATCATTATGGATTTCTCCTCCAGCATATGATATACAGCGGCTTCGGCTTTCTCCAAATCCACACCTAGCAGCTCCGAAGCCTTGTTTACAAGCTCATCCTTTTTGGCAAAACAATGGCCGTCATTGGCAAACTCATTTAATGCGTACATTATACCGGACCTTATGCGGGCATAAGATTCCTTGTCATATCCCATATTTTGAGCTATTTTGTCCGCAGTCTTAAAGCCGATTCCCCAGATGTCATCCGCAAGTCTGTAAGGATTATCCTTTACAATATTTATGCTGTCACTTCCGTAGGTTTTAAATATTTTCACAGCAAAAGCCGTAGAAACACCATGGGATTGCAAAAAAAGCATGACATTTTTTATTTCCTTTTGATTCTGCCACGCTTCTTTTATCATGTCCACTCTCTTTCTCCCTATTCCCGGAACTTCAATGAGCCTGTCGGGTTCTTCCTCAATGATTCTTATGGTGTCTTCTTTAAATACTTTTACGATTCTTTTGGCATTTACAGGTCCGATTCCTTTAACAAGTCCGCTTCCCAAATATTTTTCAATACCGGCAACAGTGGCAGGTATCTCCTCTTTATAATTGTACACGTTAAACTGTCTGCCAAATTTGGAGTCATATTTCCACTCGCCCCGAAGGCTTACCACAGCTCCGACATTAACCGAAGCCATATTCCCCACTACCGTCACCAGGTCTGAAAAGCCTTTTGACTTTATCTTTACCACAGAAAAGCCATTCTCTTCATTAACAAAAGTTATTCTTTCTACGACTCCGCTTAAATAATCCATAAAACCAGCCCTTTCCGTCAATATATGGTAAATTATAGTTGCTTGATTCCTAATTTATCGCGAAGATTTAAAATAAATTCAAAACACTGGGAAGTATCGCCAATTATCTCATCGTCCTTTTTCTTTATGGAATAATTGGTCGTGGCATCACCGAACAAAATATAGTTTTTTTGAGTGTCTTGCGGGTTCTTATGCTCAAAGTACTTTATTTGAAAATCATAAAAACCCTCCTGGGGACACTTTACAGCGTATACCCTCACCCACTGAAGCTCTATATATTTCTGCTGTTTTAGAAAATCCACCATTGAATCATAGAGCTTTACAGCAGCATTTTCAGTAGCAGAATGCTTTTCTTCCGTTACGGTTTCTTGCCCGACGTTTTTTTGCTCTATGTTTTCTTGTTCTACGTTTTTTTGCTCTACGTTCTCTAGTACCATGACAGTATTTTGCTCCTGCACAGGATCCTCCACAAGATTTTGAGAACGGATTAGCTCTTCTATTATCTCCTTCTGTCTGGTAAGCTCCATCCACAACAGTCCATAATGCTTCGACAGCTCGCCAAACGCATCGTCTGACAGCCGTCCGGCAGCTTTTAGGTATTTATCCAAGGAATCCGTCATTATTTCAAGCAACTCAATATCTTTACTTTGAAGCACTACATTTTCACCCTTTATCGCAAAATTAATAAAATAATCACATAATAAATAATATCAAATTTTTTCGCGTATAACAAATATCAGCTGTTAGAAATCGTAAATTTTGCGTTTAATGAAAAATCCGAAATAAAACGGGAGCCTTAAATGTTGTTTTTATCAAGCAACCAAGACTCCCTGCTTTATCTAAAACATATATCTTAAAATTAAACTTCGAAGCATACTCTGTCACAAGTTTATTGAGTAATTGTAACTGTCCTTGTACTTCCATCCCAGCCAACTTCCGCACCAAAGCTTTCTGCAACTGCACGGGCCGGAACCAAGGTTCTGCCGTTGACGATTTGCGGAGGAACATCCAGAACTATTTCCTCCCCGTTTTTCTTCATTGTCTTGTTGCCAATTGTCATAACAATAGTTGTGTCGCCTTTTTTTGCTGTAACTGTCTTTGTCTTGTCATCCCATTCAACGGTAGCTTCCATAGCTTCAAATATTGCACGGAGCGGCACAAGCGTACGGCCGTCCTGTATAATTGGAGGCTGGTCAAACCTGATTCTTTTGCCGTTGAGAAAAACTTTAATCTTTGGAGCGCCGCCTACCGTATTTACTGAGAGGATGTAGTCGGCATTACTGAACCAGTATCCCTCGTATTCAACTTTGACATAATACGTACCCTTTTCGATTTTTATCTCATCTGACTTTCCAACTGTATCGGTACCTTTGGAATTTAGCTGATAAAGCTTATTGTCATTTGTGTCATACAAGTAAATTCTCCAATAGACAGATGATCTTTCAAGGTTTGGGTGGTTAAATCCCAAATATACTTTTCCGGAATCAGGCATTACAAATTTATAATAATCAACATCCGAACTAGTTCTCAGATTTCCTGTAACCGGTTCGTCCACCTCTATTAATGTTGCATTGTCCCTGCCGCCGTTTGGCTCAATCTCATATTCGCCTTCATTTTCCTTATAGTCTACACAAAGAGTATAATCAACATTGCTATGCCAGTAACCTTCATCTTTAACCCTGACATAATATGTACCTTTATCAAGATAAGCGTTCATGGATTTACCGGCTGTATCGTTTCCTGTTGATTCAAAATACAATACTTCATTTTCCACGCTGTCAAACATGGTAACTTTCCAGAATACACTTGATCTTTCCAAATTGGTATGATTGAAGCTTAAGTTTACTTTACCCGGTTTTGATATTGTAAATTTATAAAAGTCGGTATCACCTTCTACTCTGAGATTACCGATAACAGGCTTATTCACTGAGATCTCTGTTGCCGATTCCCTGTCTTTGTTCGGCTCAATTTCATATTCACCCTGATTTTCCGTGTAGTTTACGCAAAGAGTATAATCAGCATCGCTATGCCAGTAACCTTCATCTTTAACCCTGACATAATATGTACCTTTATCAAGATAAGCATTCATAGACTTACCTTCTGTGTTATTTCCTGTTGATTCAAAATACAATACTTCATTTTCCACGCTGTTAAACATGGTAACTTTCCAGAATACACTTGTTCTTTCCAAATTAGTATGATTGAAGCTTAAGTTTACTTTACCCGGTGCCGAAAGTTCCACCTTGTAATATTTTACGGCACCTGACGAAGGTAAATTATCGATAACCGGACTATTCAGAGATATTGGCTTGGCCTCATCGCTGCAAAAGTAGTCACCGGACCAAGATTTACAGCCAATATCATAAGAACTGCTAAAAAGACTGACAACGCTTTTTTCAACAACTTTCTTCACTCCTCCAATTAAATCTGTATATTTTTATATGTAGAAATAGTGCAACATACCAGTAATAATATATTCCGCCATTATGAATGTCAAGTATAATTTCGGAAAATCATTCGGCAAGCGCCTTCTATGCATGTGTCTTCATATCATTTCATATTATTTGGAATATTCTTATCTGTGAATTTTCTGCATAAGTTCAACATATAACACAAATTGATGTATTTTATTTTCAATAGCATTTATGATATAATTTTGAATATGATGTAAGGATTCTGCTTACTGGAGGGTCTGTTATGGAAATATTAAGTTACAAACTCAATGCCCATATTCCTTTCGATAAAGACAGCATAGAAATGTTCCTGTCTTCGTGTGAAGAGGTAATAAGCAATATGACTTCGGATGAAAAGACAGTCTTCAAGCTCAAAAGTGCAACCCACGAATTGCTGATAAATTCCCTTGAACACGGATATAAAAAAAGTGCGGGAAATGTATCTTTTTTCATAGAAAAGCATGAGCATACCATACAGCTTGAAGTATCTGACGAAGGAGTCGGATTTGACACGTCGTCTCTAAATCTCGAAAAAGACCACTCAAGTCTTAACACAATAAAAGGCAGAGGCTGGGGACTTTTTATATTAAAGAAGCTTTGCGATAATATACAAATAACTTCCTCTCCCCTAAAAGGCACAAAAGTTACTGTGTCAATAAACTATTAATATTCTGAGGTATTCGCTGAAAAGTCAGGGAAGTTCGACCCTATAAAACCTGTAATGCCCTGTTATGCTGTCCTTTTGACTATAATCAAACAAAATGACCGTATCCTCTTTCTCCGTAGCCAAAGTGTCGGCTGCGACATTGAATCTGAACGCCTCAAAATGAACTTTATTATATATTTTCTTTGCAGGAACACCCGAAAATTCCGGCAGGAGGCTTTCAACATTCTCAGTATTTTTGAGAAATTCAAAGCATCTTGTGCTGAAATTATCGATATACAACCGCTCCACACCTTTAGGAAGATTGTTTGTATTGTCCGATACCAAAAAATCAAATTTCAGAAGTTCGTTGAGCAATACCAAGTCCACTTTCAGCTCAAGGCTTGATATAAAATCCAGTAATATGGTATAAAGCTCCCTTGCGGAAATAGATCTCTCGTAATTCCCCGCCTTCTCATAATACTTGGAAAATTCTTCAAAGAAAGCAGCTGGTGACGGGAAAAATCCGCCAATAAGATACTTTAGCGTTTTTTGAAACCTTCCCGAGTTGTAATACCTTTCCAACAGCTCTTCCATCTTTTTTAGCTTTACAATATCTCCAAAGCTCAAGTAAGCATTGGACAATATCTCATAAGGAGGATATTGCCTGAACTTATAGCCGTACTTTTGGTGTTCCCTCCTTATGCCGGAACCTTTAAGCAGCTTCAAAAAGCCCAGCTGCAGCTGATGCGGGTAAAGCTCATAGGCTTCATTAAAAGAATTAATGAAGGAATTATAGTCCTCAAAGGGAAGTCCGGCTATCAAATCCACGTGTATATGCATATTTCCCAACTCTTTAAGCCTTTTTATGTTACAAAGCACCTTTTTTATATCAGTTTTTCTCCTAACTGCCTCCAAAGCCTCTTCATTGGTTGATTGTATCCCTATCTCAAACTGAATCAAGCCCTTCGGCGCCCGGGACAATATATCAAACATCTCCTCGTCAAAAAGGTCGGCTGCAGCTTCAAAGTGAAAGCTTGTCTCCCTTGCATTTTCAATAATGAATGTAAATATTTCTTTAGCTCTTTGCCTGTTGCAGTTAAAGGTTCTGTCCACAAACTTCACAAGCCTGACTTTTGCATTAATCAGTGTCAAAAGGTCGGATTTGACCCTGTCCAGGGAAAAATACCTCACACCGTCAAAGGTTGATGAGATACAGTAAGAGCACGAAAAAGGACAGCCCCTTGAGGATTCAAAGTATATTATCCTGTTGCCGACAGCTTCAAGCATTTCCTGAGTATAAGGAGAAGGAATGGTGTCAAGCTCCTTTACCTGGCGAAAAGATGTTAAACCATGGATTTTTCCGTCTTTTCTGTAGCTCAGTCCTTCAATACCATCAAGATTTACTCCTTCATCAATAAAAGAGCGCAGCAAAAGCCCGAAAGCTCCTTCTCCCTCCCCTGACATTACATAGTCTACAAACCAATTTGAACGCAATATATCCTCAGGGTCAAAGGAAACCTCCGGACCACCCAGTATTATCTTCACTTCAGGAAGAACCATTTTCAGATTTTCAGCCAGCTTAAGGACAAATCCTATGTTCCAGATATAGCAGGAAAAAGCAGCCACATCGCAGCCTTCAGTGTAAATACGGGAAAGGACATACTCCGGATTGTCGTTTATAGTAAACTCCATCACTCTGACTTCCCCGCACTCCTTGTCACAGGACGCCTTAAGATACCACGCGGCCAAGGATGAATGTATGTATTTTGAATTTACTCCAATTATTCTCGTCTTCATGATTCTATCTCCTTAAAGTTTACGTTATTATAACAAAAGGAGCAGAATCATTTCAAGGTTTATTTTCAGACCCTCTTTTATTTCAACCTCGCCAGTTTAAACCATATATCCAAAACATCCCTGAAATAATCGCCATACTTTTTTTCCGGCACAACATCGGCCGTCTTTACAGCCGACCTGCCAATCAGCTTTCCGTCAACAAAGAACTCTATCTTCCCCACCTCAACCCCCTTGTACACCGGAGCATTTATCAACTCATCCAATGTAAGCTCCGTCTTTAGCTTCGCCTTCTCTTCCTTGCTCAGCGGCAGCTTGATGCTCTCAACTGCAACAACGGGCACAGAGCTTTTCTTTCCTCTATATACATTCACCTGCCCCAGTTCCTGATTTGCCTTTAAAAGCTCATAGGGCCTGTAATTGTTGAAGGCATAGTCAAGAATTGCTTTGCTGCTCTCTGCCCTCTTGTTTCTGCTTGCACAGTTCAAAACCACAGAAATTATTCGAAAGCCGTCCCTTGTCGCCGATGTCACAAGGCATCTTCCCGCCTTTCCCGTATAGCCCGTTTTTACCCCGTCTGCCCCCGGATACAGGGAAAGCATTTCATTTGTTGTGTATAGGCTGCGGTTGGTGATTGTTGCACTCTTGGTTGCGACTATTTCGGCAAAAATAGGATTTTGCAATGCATACCGCGTAATCATTGCCAGTTCGTAAGGAGTGGAATAATGACCTTCCGCATCAAGCCCGTGGGGGGTTTTAAATGAGGTATTCTTAAGCCCAAGCTCCTTTGCCTTGTCATTCATCATTTTTACAAAGTTCTCGACAGTTCCGCCAACGTGCTCGGCAACAGCCAATGCCGCATCGTTGCCCGACTTTAGCATCATACCGTAAAGAAGCTCCCTCAAAGTAAGTTCCTCACCCGGCTTGAGCTTGATTGTAGAACCCCAAATACTTGCCGCCCTGCTGCTAACCTTTACCTTGTCATCGAGATTCCCGTTTTCTATTGCCACAATAGCCGTCATTATCTTGGTGGTACTGGCTATCGCTCTTCTTGAGTATGCATCCTTTTCATACAACACCCTCCCCGTATCCGCATCAATTACTATTGCCGCCCCTGCTTCTATTTTAGGAGGCTTTGACTCTTCATCTCCATCTACGGGCTTGCCGGAAACCTCTAATACAAAATCCTCCTCACTAAACTCTTGTTCAACAAATTCATCCCCATAAACCCTTACACTTAAATTTACTGCCAATATTAAACAAAGAAACAAAGTCAATATTCCCTTTATATTCTTTTCCAAATATATCACAAATATCACATCCCATATGCTTCATATTTCCGCTCCAGCCTTTATATGGATGAAAGCTGAGCTTGTATCGTTATAAATATATGAAAAGTTATGAAAGTTTATAAATAATTTTTTCTAGATTGTCGATAATATAATCAGGAGGGGGACATCTTATGAATCAACAAACCTTATACAAAGATGACTTTGTAGAAATCTTCGCACTAGCCAATGAAGTATTCATCAAAACATTTAAACCCGGCCTTCCGCCAAACCAGTTCAACGCCATATTGTTATCACTTCCCCAGGTACAAATAACAAACTTCAGTTGCCTTAACGATGCCCTAAAGATTGCTTCCCAGTCCCCCCTAAAATTTGGCCAACTCAAGGAAAGGATTGCCATATCCATATCCCAGGACGGATTGCAAGCCTTCATCACCTACAATTTATCCAAAGAGGAATTGGCACTTCAAAATCGTGAAAAACTCATAATAGAAACCTATGAAGTTTTAAAGAAAAAAAACATAATATTTGGAATAAAAAAAGAATTGTTCTTTGGTGATTTGGAAAGCGGAAAAAAATATCTTATAGCCGAAGGGGTACCCGCCGTTGACGGGGAAGACTGCAAAATCAGGATGTACGAGCTTGAAGAGCCAAGACCTGAGATAAAGGAAGACGGCACGGCAAATTACTATGAATTAAAGCTGATTAACAAGGTCAAGGCCGGTGACTGGCTTGGCGAACGCATTGATGCCACCGAAGGTTTCCCGGGAAAAACAGTATACGGCACCACCATCTTTCCCGTAAGAGGAAAAAATTATCCTTTGGCTTACGATAAAAACACTGTCTATGAAGTAGTACAAAACAAGAAGGTCGTACTCTACTCCAAAATAGCCGGTGCCGTACACTATTTCGGCGACAAAATCACCGTGTCAAATCATCTCGAAATCGACGGTGATGTGGACTTCAAAACCGGCAACATAATTTTTGACGGATACGTAACCATCAAAGGCACCGTCACAGACGGATTCTATGTGGAAGCCACAAAAGACATAGAAATAAACAGTCCCTTGGGTCTTGGAAATGTCAAGGGAATTAAAAGCCGTGAAGGCAGTATTTACATAAAAGGCGGAATATCATCAAAAGGTTCTGCCCAAATTATTGCCAAGAAAAACATTTATACAAAGTTTGTGGATAATGCCAAATTATCCTGCGGCGGTGTCGCCCACATAGGCTTTTATTGTATAAACAGCATGGTGGAAGCCAAAGAAGTGTTTATTGACTCAATAAAGGGAAATATAATGGGAGGTCAAATAAAAGCGGAAGTAAAAATTACCGTACCTATTTTAGGCTCACCCCTTGAACCGAGAACCGTATTGATTCTTACGGGCTTTGACAGGAAAAAACTCACAAAAATGCTGGAAGATACGGTTGAGAAAATAAACAAATTAAAAGATGAGCAAAAAGACTTAAAGCTATATATGTCAAAGATAGACCCTTCAAAAGAAATGACTTCCCAGCAGGCAGCCCAATACAACTCAAAAATACAAAGGCTTTCAGAGCTTAAAGGCCAACTAAAGTCTTTGGAGGAAGAAAAAAAGAATATTGCAAGGTATCTAAAAACAAAAGGCGAAGGTGAAGTAGCCATAACAAAAAAGGTTTATTCA
Organism: Acetivibrio sp.; assembly: GCF_035371925.1. Classification (NCBI taxonomy): domain Bacteria; kingdom Bacillati; phylum Bacillota; class Clostridia; order Acetivibrionales; family Acetivibrionaceae; genus Acetivibrio; species Acetivibrio sp. Next base: position 21,362 of record NZ_DAORXT010000038.1, read on the forward strand.
AACTGTGCAGTAATTATAAAAAATATGCAGATTGAAATTAGGGAAACTTCTCTGGCAACAACCTTTTTTGCATCAGATGGCGAAATTAAACGCATATAAACCATCTTCGATTTATAAAAGCATTAATATTAAAATATATGAAACATAATAAAGCATCAGAAGACAAATATCTTCCGGTGCTTTATTTATATTTCTGGCGCATATGTATAAATATAGATGCACTTCTATTTATTATAATCAAAAAAGTAAGAAAATTGGCATTACATAAAGTTTAAAGTACAACAAACATGAAATATTAAATAATATATTGATATTCAACACTTTAATTTGAAAAAATTAAGTTATATAATAAAGTTTAGCGAAAAAAATGAACCAGAAAATAACTATTTTAATTATATAGGAGGCAGTATGGTTAAGAATATTCTTATATTATCTTCAAATAATACGGGGCATGGTCATAAAAGCATAACCGAATCCTTAATGGAACAGTTTGCTAATTACCCCGATGTTACTGTTCATGTAGTTGACGGTTTTACCCTGGCGGGTAATTTTGGTCTTAGAATCGGAAAACTCTACGGTTCCGTGACAAGAAATGCAAAAGAAGTATGGAAGCTGATATGGGAATTATCTTTGAAAAAGCCCAGTCTTTTAAACGATTTTACCGAAGCTGCCATTAAAAACAACTTTTTGAAGCTGGTTTACAATATCAAACCGGACCTTATACTGTCCGTGCACCCAAACTTTAACGGTTCGGTATTAAACATCCTCGAGGACTATAATCTTAATATCCCCTTTGTCACACTGCTAGCGGACATCGTAAGCATTACCCCCCTCTGGGCAGACCCCAGAGCGGATTATATTATATGTCCTTCAAAGGAATCAAAGTTTAAATGCCTTGAGTTTGGGGTTTCAGAATCAAAGCTTTTCCAGACAGGATTTCCGGTAAGACAAAAGTTTTTGAAGCATCTTAATGAAAATACCGAAAATAATGTCAAGAATATTAAAAAATATACAAGCGACAGGCCGCTTGAATGCCTCATAATGAGCGGCGGTGAAGGTTCCGGAAACATGAGCAGGGTTGCATCGATACTGCTTAAGAATTTTAACTGCCGGGTTAAAATAGTCACAGGCCGCAACAAACTGCTGAAAAGAAGACTGGAACGCACTATCGGCGAGCGTTTTGGTGATAGAGTTGAAATATACGGTTTTATCGAGAATATTCAAGATCTTATGCTTTCTTCCGATATTGCCATAACCAGAGGCAGCCCGAATGTTATGATGGAAGCCGTAGCTTGTAATGTTCCTCTTATTATTACAGGTAATCTCCCGGGCCAGGAAGAAGGCAATCCTGCCTATATGCAAAAGTACAACCTTGGAATTGTATGTAAAGACCTTAAAAAATTGAGGCATACTATGAGTGAGCTTCTTGACAACAACGGTGAAAAGCTGAACAAAATAAAGCAATCTCAAAAAGAATATTTAAATCCCAATGTTGCAAAGGATATAGTAAGCTTCCTTTTAAGTATAGAAAAAAGAGAAGATGTAAACTTCTCTGATGATCTATTTTCCGGCGATATCCCGAAATTTTGGGAGCTGCACAAAAAGATATCGCTGTCCCATGATAAAAAAATAGTTCTTAAAAAGCATAAATAAATTAAAATGAATTAAAAATAGAGTTGACGTAAAATTAATAAAATGTTAGTAAAACTTTCTACTCATAATAGTCTTATTTTTAGAAAAAATAAGACTAAGGAGGTGATAGTAAATGGCTAAGAACAGCAACAGCAAAACTCAGTTTGAAAACATGAAGTATGAAATAGCCAAGGAAGTTGGAGTAAACTTAAAGCAGGGTTACAATGGAGACTTAACTGCTAGGGAAGCAGGTAAAATAGGTGGAAACATTGTTAAGAAAGTATTCCAGTCCTATACCGGAAACAGCTATCCTACAGAACGTTTAGGCGACACTTCAAGGTAATAAATTTGAAATAATAAAAATAGCAGGAGTTTATCTCCTGCTATTTTTATTATTTGCTGTTCTCATAAATCAATTTTTATGGAAAAATTAAATAATTGTGATATAATAATCAAATAGTAATTTTTTGCTTTCAGGAACGGTGATTTAAAGTAATATGATAAAGTTTCAATTTGGGTCAAAAAGAATTAAAATATTTGAGCTTGATTCTCCAAAAATAATTGTCTTTAGTTTCATAGCCATAATTTTAATCGGGACAATGCTCCTTGTACTTCCCATAGCTTCGAGGGATGGAAATAGTGTTGGGTTGTTTACTGCCCTTTTTACAGCCACTTCTGCTACCTGCGTGACAGGTATGCTGGTTGTGGACACCTATCGGCAGTGGTCACTTTTCGGGCAGATTGTCATCCTCTTGCTTGTTCAGGTGGGTGCTCTTGGGTTTGTAACCTTTGCCACATTTTTTTCCGTGCTTATAAAACGAAAAGTGAGTTTAAAGGAAATGGTACTGGCACAAGAATCTCTAAATCATTTTAGCTTTGAAGATGTTTTAAAGCTGGTTAAAAGCGTAATTGTGTTCACCTTTTCAGTAGAGCTTTTGGGGGCGCTGATATTGTCCACAAGATTCATTCCCATGTTCGGATTGAAGGGAATTTACATGTCAGTATTTCATTCCGTCAGTGCCTTCTGTAATGCCGGTTTTGATATTATGGGTCAAAGAGAAGTTTTTAGCAGTCTTACCACTTTAAATCAGGACCCTGTTATTCTCTATACTTTATCTGCTCTTATTATATTCGGCGGATTGGGCTTCGTTGTATGGAAAGACCTGATTGACTATAGAAAGAACAAGCTGCTTCTTCTTCACACAAAAGTCGTTCTGTTTGCAACCGCGATATTATTACTATCCGGTGCTTTGCTGTTCTTCGCATTTGAATTTAACAATCCTGCAACTTTAGGGTCATTATCTTTGCCTTCAAAAATCATTGCTGCATTTTTTCAATCTGCCACCTCAAGGTCTGCAGGGTTTAACAGCATACCTCTCAATCAAATGAGAGAAACCTCCAAATTGATAACCATTATTCTAATGTTCATAGGTGCTGCTCCTGGCTCCACAGGAGGCGGTGTAAAAATTACCACTTTTGCAGTAATGATAGCAACTATCATTTCCCAATCAAAGGGTTCTGCCGATACTATAATAT
>NZ_DAORXT010000039.1:0-24391 GCF_035371925.1 Acetivibrio sp.
AATGATTTAAGGTAACATTCTGTAAACTTCAAAAATTCAAAATTTCTTGCTAAGATGGATTGTAAAAATTCCGATACACAAAATTATTTACATTACCGATTCCTTTTTATATTAGTATTTCTTTACACTTTTGTATGCGGCAGCTTAGCGTTATATGAACTATATTTTACTTATCCCAATTTGGGATATGACTTGATGTTTGTTGTCTTAGTTACCCAATTTGAGTTTCAGGTTCTTCTCGCATTGTTATTATTTTTGTCTCTAGATAGACAAGTTAATAGGCTAATAGCTATAACACCATTATTAATAGTGCTTTTTACAGTTGGAATAGTAATGTTTAAATTATATGATTATTTGCCTATTATTTTTAGATTTCGGGCTTTGGTTGCAACTTACTTCATTAATTATTTTAATCCCGTTTTGCTGTACATACTTAGCTATACTGCAAAGGGAAAACTTGTTTATAAAAGATAATCATCAAACAACTGATTTCATTATTTCAAATGCCATGGAAGCTAGAAACATCCGGCAGCCGATAAAACGGTAAGCCGGGTTTTCTTTTGCTTCAACATACTTTTTGAAGAAGTGTGCAAACGGCCATATTGCAAAGTTTGATGGAATTATAGTTTGCCAATATGTACCAATGTGAAATTTTAACTTTCAATATTGGCCGTTTTATGATAAAATGTTGCCGTCATGTTTAATTCAATTTATTAAAGGTGGTGTAACATGAGTAATGAAGGAAGGTGTAAAACTAGAAGGGTTAAAGCCGCATTAGCCGTATTTATTGTACTTTTTGTAATTTTTATTGGGTGCTTTGAGGCAAGCGCGATTACAAAAGAGATCTACATATCTGTAAAGGTAAACGGCAACTATATTAAAATGGATAACTGGCCTTATATTAAAGACGGCAGGACATTTGTATCGGTACGTTTTGTCGCTGAAGCTCTTGGAGCAAAAGTAGAATGGGACGAAGAAGATAAAAAAGTCGTAATAAAAGATGACTATAATTATATTGAGTTAATTATCGGAAGCAAAGAATGTCATATCAATGCAGTTAAGCAAGAAATGGATACCTCTCCTGAAATATCAAACGGACGCACAATGGTGCCATTAAGGTTTGTATCGGAAATTCTCGGCTGTTCAGTGGATTGGAATCAGACAACATATACAGTTTCAATAACAAAAGACGGAATTAAAGTACCTGAAGAATGTATATACAACAGAAATTATACTGACGAGGATTTAATGTGGCTTGCCAGAATAGTAACTGTTGAAGCAGGGGGAATGTCTCTTGAGGGAAAAGTTGCGGTTGCAAATGTTGTGTTAAATAGAGTAAAAAGCCCGTCGTTTCCCAATACTGTGTATGATGTTATATTCCAGAAAGGACAATTTCCTCCGGCGTACAAAAGCGGCTTTAAAGAATTGGTACCCCCGGATGAGTGCATTGTTGCTGCGAAGATGGCTTTAGAGGGTGTCAACAACATTGGAAACTGTCTGTATTTTAACAACAGGCCGTTTACATCAAGAGGAGGATCTTTATATAAAAAGATAGAAGGCGAGTACTTCTACTATTAAAAATAAAAACAGATATAAGCATAAGAAACAGGTACTTATTAAAAGAGTACCTGTTTTTTAGCTTTTGATAAATTATACATTTTTGATTCTCATTACTCTCATGGCATTGAGTACTGCCAACAATGCAACTCCAACATCGGCAAATACCGCTTCCCACATGGTGGCTATACCTCCGGCACCAAGCAATAAGACCAGAACTTTTACGGACAAGGCAAAAATAATGTTCTGCCAAACAATGGCTTTGGTCCTTTTTGCAATTTTAATGGCACTGACCAGCTTTGAGGGTTCATCAGTCATCAATACCACATCTGCAGCTTCAATCGCAGCATCTGAGCCCAAACCTCCCATTGCGACACCGATATCGGACCGTGCCAGAACCGGTGCGTCATTCAGGCCGTCTCCAACAAACACCAGCTTGCCGCCCCGGGATTTACTACCATCTAAAAGCTCAACTACTTCTACCTTTTGGTGGGGCAAAAGCTCTGCATGAAATTCATCAATTCCCACTTCGTTTGCTACTTTGCGAGCAATGCCGTTATTGTCTCCGGTGAGCATTACCAGCTTTCTTACCCCGATTTCTTTCAATTCTTTTAAAGCTTTCTTTGAATCCGTTTTTATTTCATCCGAAATTACGATATATCCGGCATAGCTTCTGTCAACGGCTACATGAACCACAGTTCCTGAAACGTCAATAGCGGCAATGGGGATGGCTGCTTTTGTCATCAGCTTGTTATTTCCTGCCAATATCTCTTTGCCATGGGAAACGGCTTTTATTCCATGACCGGCAATTTCTTCGTAGCTTTCCACTTTGCTTTTGTCAATAGCTTCGCCGAAAGCCTTTGTTATTGACAAAGCAATGGGATGATTCGAAAAGCTTTCCGCATAGGCTGCATACTTTAGCAATTCCTCTTTGGTAAAGCCTGACGCAGGGTTGACCTCAGTTACATTAAAGACACCCTTTGTAAGAGTACCGGTCTTGTCAAACACTACGGTATCAACGCTGTTTAATGCTTCAAGATAATTGCTGCCTTTAATGAGAATACCGTTTTTTGAGGCTCCTCCAATTCCGCCGAAGAACCCGAGGGGTATGGAAATTACCAGTGCACAGGGACATGAGATTACGAGAAATATAAGCGCTCTATAAACCCAATCGATAAAATCGGCACTGGGAACAACCAACGGAGGAATTACTGCCAAGGCTGCCGAGATAAAAACTACAGCCGGAGTATAATACCTTGCAAACTTTGTGATGAAGTTTTCGGTTGGAGCTTTTCTGCTGCCGGCGTTTTGTACCATGTCCAGTATTTTTGATACTGTGGATTCCCCAAATAATTTTGTAACTTCGATGCTAATAAGGTTGGTTTGATTAACCGAACCGGAAAGGACAGCTTCACCGGGATATACTTCGCGCGGAACCGATTCTCCGGTAAGGGCCGAGGTGTCCAGCATTGTTCTGCCTTCCACAACATTACCGTCCAAAGGTATTCTTTCTCCGGGCTTTACAACTATTATATCTCCGACTTTGACGTCCTCTACGGATACCTTTTCTATGTTGTCACCTTTTTTAAGATTTGCATAGTCGGGACGGATATCCATAAGCGCAGCGATGGATTTTCTTGAGCGGTTTACCGCCATGTCCTGCAAGGTTTCACCTATTTGGTAAAAGAGCATTACAGCCACACCCTCGGGGAACTCCCCAATTAAAAATGCTCCGACTGTGGCTATGCACATCAGGAAGTTCTCATCGAATATCCTGCCTTTTGATATATTGCGGAGGGCTTTTAGCAATATTTCTCCTCCAATAATCAGATAGCTTGCAAAAAACAACCCGAATTCAACCCAGTAGCTTAAATCCAAGACTAATGCAGCGGCAAATAAAAGTATTCCAAGGCCAAGCTTTATTAATTCTTTTTTATCAAAATCACTATCGTCATCCTTTTCCTTGTTTTTTTCCTGCTCATCGATGACCTCAATATCCTTTTCTATACTTTTGGCAATCAAAGATGCTTGTTCTACGATACTTGCCGATTGGAGCATATCATCCAGCTCTAAAGTCATTTTCTTTGACACAAAATTGACTGACGCATCTTTGACCCCTTCAATTTCTTTCACCTTCGTTTCTATTTTTTGCGCACAGTGGGCACAATTCAGACCTTCAAGTATTAACTCTTTCCTTCCTGCTTGTTTCATTCTATCCCTGCTTTCTTGATACATTATTCCGTTATATGCATATATCCCTGGTCGAATATTTGCTTTATATGGTCATCGTCCAGTGAGTAGTACACTACTTTGCCCTCTTTTCTATACTTCACAAGCCTTGCCTGCTTCAGAACCCTGAGTTGATGGGAAACTGCCGACTGGGTCATATTTATAAGTGTGGCAATATCGCATACACACATTTCGGAGGCAAACAATGCGTATAGAATTTTTATCCTGGTGGTATCGCCAAAAACCTTGAAAAGCTCTGCCAAGTCGTAAAGATGCTCTTCTTTGGGCATATTCTTTTTAACTTTGCTTACTATGTCTTCGTGTATTACATTGCATTCGCAAGAGTCACGTTTTTCTTCCAACATCAATTCCTCCCAAGTATAATTGATGAATTGAACATATGAATATGTATTCATATATCTTAGTTATATTATATGCCGGCCGAATAATGATGTCAATATTTTATGTAGCAAAAAGTACCGGCAAAATAACTAAAAAAATAGTTATGAAAAAAGAAAAATTCTACCCTTAAAAAAATAAAAATTACGTAATTAATAAAAGAGGGACAAATAAAGGCAATTTTTATAAGGGAGGATGAAAGATGAAAAAAACGCTTGTATTCTTATTGGCCTTGAGTCTGATAATAAGCTTATTTTCAAGTTATTCTTTATCAGCCTCACCGGCTTCAACCAAATATGGGGATCTCAATGCCGATGGAAAGGTTAATTCGACGGATTACAACTTGGGTAAGAGATACATACTGAAAACCATTTCGGAGCCCCCCATTTCAAATTGGTCGGTAGCTTTTGACCTTAATGGCGATTCAAAGGTTGATTCAACAGACCTTTCAATGTTAAAAAGGTATTTGCTGAATGTTATTGACAAGTTTCCAGTTGGAACAGATATAAAAACTGGGGATGAAAAGGTAAAATACCAGGCTGAGGATGCGTCATCATTATACAAGGCATTTGAGGAAACGGTAAATGAAGGTTATGACGGCAGAAGTTATATAAATTATGACAATGAGCCCGGAGGATATATTGAGTGGAATGTAAATGTATCCAATTCCGGTGCATATAAGCTCACCTTTAGATATGCCAACGGTTCGAACAACAATAGACAAATGGAAATAAGGGTAAATTCCAATCTTGTTTCAAATAATTTGGACTTTTATCCTACTTCAGCATGGACCGTATGGAAAGATCAAAGCATAGTTGTAACTTTAAATAGCGGTAACAACGTTATCAGAGCAACAGGAATTACCTCGGACGGCGGACCGAATGTGGACTATCTTGAAGTATCGCCGACAAATGAAACACCTGCGCCCACACCTGTACCTACGCCAACCTTTGAGCCGGTTACTCCGCTTCCCGGATCACGTCAGATGGAGAAACTGGACAGAGGTGTGGTGGCAGTAAAAATAAACAACGGTGTTTTTGTAAGTTGGAGAATGTTAGGAACCGATCCATCCAACATTGCCTTCAATCTATACCGTAACGGAACGAAGGTAAACTCCTCACCGATTACAGGTGCGACAAACTATGTGGATAACGCCGGAACCACAAGCTCAACATATACGGTATGTCCGATTATTAACGGACAGGAGCAGGCGGCATCAAAACCGGCAAGTGTGTGGGCGCAAAACTATTTGCAGATTCCTATTCAGCCGCCGTCAAGCGCATATTCGGCCAACGATTGCAGTGCCGCAGACCTTGATGGAGACGGAGAATACGAAATTGTATTGAAATGGGAGCCGGATAACGCAAAAGACAACTCCCAGTCCGGATATACCGATAATGTATATTTGGATGCTTACAAGCTGAACGGTACACGTTTGTGGAGAATAGACCTCGGAAGAAATATCCGTGCCGGTGCCCACTATACCCAGTTTATGGTTTATGACCTTGACGGGGACGGTAAGGCAGAGGTTGCATGTAAGACAGCTGACGGAACAAGAGACGGAAGAGGAAATGTTATAGGTAATCCAAATGCGGATTATCGCAATTCAAGCGGATACATACTTTCAGGGCCTGAATACCTTACAGTGTTCAACGGACAGACAGGTGCTGCAATTACAACAGTAGATTATGACCCGCCGAGAGGAAATGTATCTTCATGGGGAGACAATTACGGAAACAGGGTGGACCGTTTCTTAGCGTGCATAGCATACCTTGACGGTCAAAGACCGAGCCTTGTAATGTGCCGCGGATACTATACAAGAAGCGTGCTTGTGGCTTGGGATTTCAGAAACGGAAAGCTTACAAAGAGATGGGTGTTTGACGGCAACAATTATAGCGGATACAACGGACAGGGTAATCATAACTTGAGTGTGGCAGACGTTGACGGCGACGGAAAAGATGAGATTATTTACGGAGCATGTACTATTGATGACAACGGAAGGGGATTGTATACCTCCTCAGGACTAGGACATGGAGATGCAATGCATGTAAGTGACCTTAATCCCAACAGACCGGGGCTTGAGATTTGGAGCTGCTTTGAAAGTTCAGGTGGTGCAGCTTTGCGTGATGCGAAGACAGGACAGGTTCTGTTTAGATGGAATAGATCCAGTGATACGGGAAGAGCTTGTGCGGCTGATATAACAGCATCATCTCCGGGAGCGGAGCTTTGGGCTTCCGGTTCTCCACTGTTTAGCTGTACCGGTCAGAATATAGGCAGTGCTCCAAGTCAGATTAACTTTGTCATATGGTGGGATGGAGACGAGCTAAGAGAGCTTCTTGACGGTACTACGATAAGCAAGTTCGGCGGAGGAACATTACTCTCTGCCAGCGGCTGCGCATCCAACAACGGTACAAAATCAACTCCGTGTCTTCAGGCAGACCTCTTTGGAGACTGGAGGGAAGAGGTAATCTTTAGAACGACGGACAACAAGTATTTGAGAATATACACTACAACAGCGGTAACGAACAGGCGTATTTACACACTAATGCATGACCCGGTTTACAGATTGGGTATAGCTTGGCAGAACGTAGCATACAATCAGCCTCCGCACACAAGCTTCTTTATCGGAGCCGGTATGGCTGAGCCTCCAAAGCCGAATATTTACCTTGTACCGTAATAGTGTTTGGGACAGTGCAAAATTAAATTTGGGAGCTGTTGTGCAAGCAGTTGAATAAATTGCTGCGCAGCAGCTCTTTTCTTATATGTGCATAATTTGCATATCCCCAAAATATGATGGAAAATAAGGTGAATTTACAGGAAACCTTTTGAAAAAACTACAGATATGATGTAATATTATTAAAACGGTACGAATGACGAGGAGGAAAAATGAGTATCAAAGAAATATATTTAAAGCGTAAAAACGAGTATGAAGGCAATGCAAAAAAGCTTGAAGCGCGTTCGGAAATATTCAGTACAGTAAGGCTTGCAACATTTATAGCAGGTTTAATTCTTACGGTGCTTGTTTTTATATATTTGAGCAGCGCCCATGGATTCATTTGCATGGGAGTATTTCTTGCACTGTTTCTTTTTTTAGTTTTGGAGCATCAAAAGATAATCGAAAAAGCTTTAAAATATCGCATTTTTGCTGAAATAAACAGAAGATGCATAGCAAGAATGGAGGGTACTTGGACAGAGTTTGAGGACAAAGGGGATGAATATTTAAACCCTGAGCATATGTATTCCAATGACCTTGATGTCTTTGGACACGGCTCACTTTTTCAATGGATCAATGCAACAAATACATTTTTCGGAAGGGAAGCATTAAGGCGGTTGCTGGAGAATCCTAAAAAAGAGCCCGGACAAATAAGAAAGAGACAAAAGGCCATAAAAGAGCTTTCGGGGAAAATTGACTTTTGCCAGAGCCTACAGTGTGAAGGAATGTATGCACAAAATGCTTCGCAAAATCCGGACAAGCTAATTGATTTTTGTGAGGAAGGTAAAAAACTTTTTCGTCATAAGCTTATTGGGCAATTGTTTTATATTCTTCCTGAGCTAACTATCATTTTTATTATTATATGTATGTTCGATCCATCGGTTTCGCTGTATATACCTCTTTCTCTTATTGGTATACAGGCTGTCATAAATATTGTATGCTATGGCAGGGCAAGCGGTATTTTAGGTCCTGTAAGCCGATATAAAAATGAGATACAGGTATTTCAAAAATTGATTGAATTAATTGAAAAAGAGGAGTTTGAGGATGAATACCTAAAGGAGCTGAAATCCAAACTGTTTGACGGAAAAAGGCCGGCATCGGAGCAAATAAAGGATTTAGAGAAAATTGTAAATTCCATTGATGTTGGAAAGGGTTATATAGTAGAGCTTATTCTAAACCTTTTCTTGTTCTGGAATATTCACTGTGTGTTTGCTTTAGAAAGATGGAAAGCGAAATCCGGCAAGGCAATACGAAGCTGGCTTCAAACCATAGGTGATTTTGAAGCTTTGGCAAGTTTGGCTCTTGTTGCCCAGATGAACCCCGAATGGGATTTTCCCGAGATGTCGGACAGGGAGGTTTCTTTTAATGCAATTGATATGGGACATCCTTTGATAAATGAGAGCAGGCGTGTGTGCAACAGCATTAATATGGGCAATAATATCTGTGTAGTTACAGGGTCCAATATGTCCGGCAAAACTACTCTTTTGAGGACTGTGGGTGTTAATCTTTTGCTTGCTTATGCCGGAACTGCTGTTTGTGCCAAAAAGATGACATGCTCAGTAATGGATATATGCACTTCAATGAGAATTGTTGATGATTTGAGCGAGGGAATATCCACTTTTTATGCAGAGCTTTTGAGGATTAAAATGATAATAGACCATTCAAGAAAGAAGAAGCCAATGATATTCCTTATTGACGAAGTCTTCCGGGGAACCAATTCCCTAGACAGAGTCATCGGTGCAAAAAATGTTTTGCTAAACCTTAACAAGGATTGGGTTATTGGAATGATTTCAACCCACGACTTTGAGCTCTGCAATTTGGAGAAGGGGCATGGCGGAAGAATTGTCAACTACCACTTTACAGAAACCTACACCAACAACGAAATAAAATTTGACTATATTTTAAGGCGGGGACAGTGTAAAACCAGCAATGCCAGATATTTGATGAAAATGGTGGGAATAGAGCTTTTGGAAGAGTGATTAATTAGTATAAGTGAAAGGATAAGAGCAATTATGGCGGAGAAAGAGAAAAAGCTGTTGGAGGAAGACCTGTATAAGCCGGTAAAGGAATACCTTGTCGAGCTGGGGTATGATGTAAAAGGTGAGGTGCGCAATTGTGACGTTTCTGCAGTAAAGGGAGACACTTTTCTTGTTGTGGAGATGAAAACGACTTTAAATCTTGATGTTATCTTGCAGGCAGTATTGAGGCAGAGAATAGCCGATATTGTATATATTGCGGTACCCAAAAAGGGCAAAGTTTTGTTTACCCGGCGGTGGAAGAACATATGCCACTTGCTGAGACGTTTGGAACTCGGCTTGCTTCTGGTTTCCTTTAAGCAAGACAAGGCTTTCGTGGAAGAAGCCATAAGACCTCAGCCTTTTGACAGGGGAAAGAGCATAAAACTCTCATCCGCAAAAAGGAGACTGATTCTTGAAGAATTCTCAAAACGACACGGAGATTACAACGTTGGAGGTTCTACCGGGAAAAAGCTAATTACCGCATACAGGGAGCAAGCTTTGAAAATTGCAGCTTTTCTTGAATCCAATGGCTCTTTGAGTATTAAACAATTAAAGAATATGGGAACGGATCCGGACAAGACAGCATCAATACTTCAGGACAATTTTTACGGCTGGTTTGAAAGAGTGTCCCGGGGAGTATACAGGCTCACCGACAAAGGAAGAGAAGAGATTGCCAACTACAGGAAAAACGGACTTGTCTGATTTGTTGACCATGAAAAAACTGGATGTTATAATTATTTAATAGAATTATTCTTTGGTGGGGTGCATTATTTAATGGATAGAAGAGATAACAGGCCTACAGACAGACAAAAACGTATAGGAACAGGTACCGGTAACGTGAGCCGACGCGGCAGCGGTTTAAATACAGGACCAGTAGGTAAACCCGGGGGATATTCGGACAGATCTAAGGGAACCGGGGCAGGCAGGGGAAGCAGCTCGGGACGAAGCTCTGGAGGCAATAGAAGTTTCGGAGGCTATGGCGGTTATGGAGGCTACTCGTCCGGCCGGCGCGGCAGGTCTTCAGGTTGCTCAAAGTATTTAACCATATTGATATTGGTTCTGGCAATCGCATTCTACATATATAATAACTTTGGAGGGGGAGCCGGAGATTCAACTTCAACCAACAATTTTCAAACAGGTACGTCATCTGCTTCTAATTATGTTGACAAAGGTGAATATCCTGTTGTGACCACAGTATCGGAGCTTGCCCGTGAAAAAAGGACTGTATTGAGGGGCAATGGAGATGATGTGGCGACTGTAATGATATACATGTGCGGTACCGACCTTGAGTCAAAATGGGGTATGGCTACCTCGGATTTGAAAGAAATGTTAAATGCCGAGATTTCCGACAAAGTAAATATTATTGTGGAAACCGGCGGAACTTCGAAATGGCAAAATAATACCGTAAACAGCAGGACAAATCAGCGCTTTAAAGTCACAAATGACGGGCTTAAGCTTTTAGAGGACAATTTGGGCAAAAAGTCGATGGTAGAGCCGGATACTCTTTCCGACTTCATAAAATATTGCAAGACAAACTATCCTGCAGACCGCTATATGCTTATCCTGTGGGACCACGGAGGAGGTTCGGTCAGCGGCTATGGCTATGACCAGCACTATCCAAATAATACTATGAAACTCGATGAAATTGCTGTTGCCCTTAAAAACGGAGGCTGTGTTTTTGACCTGATAGGCTTTGATGCCTGCCTTATGGCAACGCTTGAGACAGCCATTGTTCTGGAACCCTATGCAGACTATATGATTGCTTCGGAAGAGGTTGAGCCGGGGATCGGATGGTATTATTCGGGATGGATAACGGCCCTTTCCCAAAACACCTCGATTAAAACCATAGACCTTGGGAAAAAGCTGATTGATGATTATGTAAAAGAAGTGCGAGCAAAAACACCGAGCAGTCAGGCTACATTATCCCTTGTTGACTTGGCAGAGCTCAAGGGAACCATACCCGAATCCTTTACAAAGTTTGCAAAATCAATAGACACACTGGTTACTAAAAATAAATATAAGACTGTATCCAATGCCAGGGCCAATACAAAGGAATTTGCAAAATCATCCAAGATAAATCAGATAGACCTTGTACACTTTGCAGAAAATCTTGGCACCGACGAGGGGAAAAAGCTTGCCGAAGCACTTCGCGGATGTATCAAATATAACCGTACGTCGAAAAACATAACAAATGCCAACGGTTTGTCAATATTCTTCCCTTACGGCAATCTTTCGAAGGTGAACTCAATGCTTGATACTTATGAAGAGATAGGCATTGATGAAGAATACAGCAAATGTATTAAAAGCTTTGCAAGTGTGTCGGCGGGAGGACAAATTGTATCCGGCGGCAGCAATAATATGCTTGACGTTTTGCTGGGAAGCTTCTTGGAGGGTTCATCAAATTCCAGCCAGTCTGTAACTTCTGCCGCTTTGGAACTTTTGTTGGATGAATTCCTAAGTTCCGGAAATTACGGCAGGATTACGGGTGGAGATAATGATGCGTCGGAATGGCTTGATGTTGACCTCATGAGGTCCTCCATAGATTATTACAAGAAGAACCGGTTTGACTCCACAGCCCTCAAGATAACCGAAAAGGACGGGCAGAGGGTTTTGGCCCTGTCCGAAGAACAGTGGGGCCTTGTACAGCAGATGGAAATGAATGTTTTCATAGATGACGGTGAAGGATTTATTGACCTTGGTCTTGATAATGTCTATGAATTCAATGATGACGGAGACCTCATAATGGAATTTGACGGAACGTGGCTTGCGCTAAACGGCAACATTGTAAGCTATTACATGGTAAGTGATGACCGAAGCGGGGAGACTTATTCAACCAAAGGAAGAATTCCTGCGCTGTTAAACGGGCAGCTTGTTGATATTATTGTAGTATTTGATAACGAAAATCCTTATGGAAAGGTACTTGGAGCCCAGATAAAATATGACACAAATACCGAGACCGAAACTTTGGCAAAGGGACTCATAGATATTGTGGCAGGAGACAAAATTGATTTCCTTTGCGATTACTACACTTATGAAGGTGAGTACATAAATACCTATTTCCTTGGTGAGCAGTACACGGCAACCGGTGAGTGGGAAATAGAGAATTTACACCTTGGAAACAGGGATTATATGATGACTTACCGCATTACGGACATATACGGCAACAAGTACTGGACACCGTCTGTTACGCATTAAAAATATAGGCAAGTGGAAATGTGGTGAGTTTATGATAGAAATTAAAGGGAAATATAATACGGCAAAGGTTTTTACCGACAACATTGAACAAGAGGCAATTTCCCAGATAATTGAGCTTTGCAATCAAGAGTTTGTGAAAGACAGTGTAATTAGAATCATGCCTGATACCCATGCCGGTGCAGGATGTACCATTGGTACTACAATGACAATCAGCGACAAGATTGTGCCAAATCTGGTGGGAGTTGATATAGGCTGCGGAATGGAAACCATAAAGCTGAAGGATAAAAATATTGAATTGAGCAAGCTGGATAAGGTTATTCATGAATTTGTTCCGGCAGGTTTTGACATTCGCAAAACGGAGCACCCGTATGTAAGAGATATTGACTTGGAAGAACTAAGGTGCAGAAAGCATGTGGATTTAAACCGGGCAAAGCTAAGTATCGGCACGTTGGGGGGAGGAAACCATTTTATAGAGGTAAACAAAGACAACGAGGGAAATCTGTATCTTGTTGTGCATTCGGGAAGCAGGCACCTTGGAAAGCAAGTTGCAGAATATTATCAGGACTTGGGATACAAGGAGCTTGTAAAGAGCACTGATGCGATTAAAGAAATTATTGAAAGGCTGAAAGCTGAAGGCCGCGAAAAAGAAATACAAAAAGAAATAAAAAAGGTTAAACCGCCTCAAATAAGCAAGCAGCTTGCTTACGTTCAAGGTAAAAGCTATGAGGATTATCTTGCAGACATGAGACTGGTGCAAAAGTTTGCGGTATTAAACCGAAAGGCAATTGTGGATGAGATTGTTCGACGCATGAAATTCAAAGTGGAAGAGCAGTTTACCACTATTCATAATTATATCGACTTGGATAGTATGATACTCAGAAAAGGCGCAATTTCCGCACGCCAAGGAGAGAAAGTGCTGATTCCGATTAACATGAGGGATGGAAGCCTTATCTGTATTGGAAAGGGCAATAAGGATTGGAACTATTCGGCACCCCATGGTGCAGGCAGACTGATGAGCAGGGCAAAGGCCAAGGAAGTCATAACACTTACGGAGTTTAAAGAGTCTATGAAAGGTATCTACTCAACAACGGTAACCAAATCTACCATTGACGAATCTCCTATGGCCTACAAGCCTATGGAGGAAATTATTGAAAATATTCAGGATACTGTTGAAATTGTAGATATTATTAAGCCCATATATAACTTTAAAGCGGCGGAATAGCACATTAAACTTTATTACTGAAGTATTGTTCATGCTAAAAAATTGTAAACCAAACAGAAAAGACATATTATATCAATACGTGTATAATGTGTCTTTTCTATTTGATAATATTTTGCGGCTTATTAATAAGTTTTGTTTTAATTTTTATTTTACATAATACCAAAAATGCAAACCGGCTTTCTTCTTAAGCGAAATTTATTTTTCCGGTGTAAATTCTAAAACCATATTAATATGTGGAATACCATCTAACAAAAATTCCTCCGACACTTTCTTAAAACCTACTTTTTCATAAAATCCTTTTGCGTAAGATTGTGCCTCAATTTTTATTTTATCGGCATTCATTTTCTCTTTTGCAATTTTGATACCTTCCAAAAGAATTCTTTCTCCCAATCCACATCCTCTTTTTACAGTTAGTACTCTTCCTATCGATACATCTTCAAAAGAAACTCCTTTGTCGACAACCCTTAAATATGCCTGGATTCCTGTATCATCTTTCAGAAATACATGATATGAGTATTTGTCTTTGTTATCAATTTCTTGATATGCACAATTTTGCTCTACTACAAATACATCAACTCGAACCTTCAATATTTCATATATTTCGTCAACCGACAATTCATGAAATCGTTTCACAACTAAATCCATCTATTTCCCTCCGTCAAATTTATAAAATTAAGTAAACTGTATATCCCACGTCCATTATACTATATTTAATAATTTGCAGCTCATTTTTGCTTTAAATAATTATTTTTTGGGTTTAAAAACAGATGATTTTGGCATAAATAAGAAGGCAGCGGCGTTTGGATGCTATGGCTGGAGCGGTGAGTCTGTCAGGATTTTAAAAGTGTTGATGGAAAAAGCGGGATTTGAGATAATTGATGAGGAATTCGAGAATTTATGGAATCCGTATGAAGGACAGCAAAAGAGTGCTTTTGAGTATGATAATATTTATGTGTTAGATGTATTGATTTCTTGAAAGAATAGCTAATTTATGATAAATTTAAAATATAAGTGATGATGTAAATGTAAAATTGTGGCTGCAAAATTATTGAGAAATTTTTGCTGATAGGGCTTTAACAGTTGAAAATAGCTGGCTGTAAGATTATGTTGGTAATTCGAAAATGTGTGAAAATCGATAAAAAAGAGGTATTTTTTATTGGATTTTGCGTAAAAAAAGTTTTGTCAAAAAATGCCCGAAATGCTTGAAAATAGTGGGAAGTGGCTTGGAGGGTTGAAGTGGACTTCCATTAAAACAAGGCTTAAAGCAAACATTAGGAGTAGAGCACAAACAATATATGATGTATAGAAAATTATTCCTCCAAATTCTGAAGGAACAACAGAATTCTCTGCAAAATGCTTGAGAGCTGAAAACGCTGAGCGACAACTATAGACATTGAGGAAGTGAAAATAAATGAGTGAGAAAATATTATATTATAAAATACTCGACTTAAATTTAATTGGCAAAATGGATAACTATGTATATTATCTTTACGATAAAGAAAAAGGTTGGGTTGTAGACACTAAGCATATTTTATTCGACAGACTTTTTGGATATGATGAAACGGAAGAACCTGACTCGCCATACAGAATAGGAAATACAGATATGATGTCTCGGGTTGAGGTAATAACCGAAGAGGAGGCAAACAAGCTAATAGCGGCAATGTAACACCATCTATTGTATCATGAGCAGTAGATGGTATTTTTATGTATGGCAAATACCAAATTTCCATAAGGCGATATTTTTATATGTAATACAGCAAGAGTAGGTAATGCTAGATGGAAGAATTAAAAAAATATGGAGAATGAGTATTTGTGTCCACCACAAAGAAGTCATACTGTTTTAGGCCATTTTAGCAAGAAAAAAGAAGAAAAATTGAGCTATAATGAGCAAAGAGTTTCTGCGTCAAAAATACTATTTTTGATGTACAAATATTAAAAAATCCTATATAATATATAACTGTATATGGAGAAATTGAATGTAAATAATAGAAAAAACTTAATAAATCTTGCTGTTTTCCTTTTAATTGCTTTGTTATCGACGCTTCTTATTATGTCCGCCATAAATATGCTGGATTTGTTGGGCAACAAGTCACTCGGAGGTGAAAATAATAAAAGAACTTCGCAAAATAACGGAAGCGATCGCAATACCAAAAAGAATAAAGGAAGCAGTTCGAAGAGAAAAAATGACGGACGTGACTGGAAGGAAAGGGCAAAAAGAAAGCGTGAGGAAGGAAGAGACTATGGCGATGCTTATGGGCAGGGACCTGAAAGCATGATTCCCGGCCAGGGCGGAGACTATGGTATCTCACCGGATCAAATGCCTAATATTGATATGTTCGGTGACGGATGGCTGCCCGATTCGTCTTTTGGAATGGGCGGTAACACCTTGGTTATTACTGAGGGCAAGAATCCCCACATACCTGCATTTGAAGTTTTGGGCGTTCCCAATTATCCTTTCGTGAGGATAATGGTTATGGAAAACTACCAAAAGAATCGCTGGAGCATGGCAAATGAAGAACCGGAGCTAAGATTTTTGTTTAACCAGGAAATGAACAGGGAGTTTTCGAAAAATTCTGTCAAAATAAAGCCTGTGGAGCCTTCGAAGGGTTATATTCCCGTACTTTCAGGCAATTTTGAAATGAAATATGATTTTAGCCTTTTAGAGTATAAAGAGTCCGGAATTTTTTATTCCAACGACCCTATTGAAAATTTTTATGAAATGGAGTATGAGGCTCCGCCTAAAGAAATAGATTTGTTTAATGCCAAAACTGATGGCGATTATGACTATGATATTTATATACCCGAAGCAGTTGGATTGATAGCTGACGAAGTAATTGAAAATTGCAGCACTGACTATGAAGCTATAAAATATGTTGAAAAATTCCTTTCGGAAAACTACACTTATGACAATAGTGTGATAAACGATTACGGAAGCAATGATAGAATTACTTCTTTCCTTTTAGGAAAAGACAGGGTGGGAAACCATCTGGACTTTGTATCTGCATATACCGTTATTTTAAGGGCTGTGGGTATTCCATGCAGGCTTGCGGTGGGCTACAAGCTTTTGCCTAATGCCAAGTATCAGGTGGTGTATGCCGACCAGGTTTATATTTATCCCGAGATAAAGTTTGAGGATTATGGATGGGTTCCGATGGACGTTTTCTCTTACGATGTTATTTATCGTCCGCCTGAGGAAACGATAACCGAAATTACCTTTGCCGATGATACGACAAGAAGAGGTGAAAGTATTACGGTGAAGGGAACTGTTACGGATTCCTACGGTAATAGCCTTGACAATATGACTGTTCTTATCTATTTGAAAAAATCCAAAGATGAGCCTTGCTTATCCTATGAAAAAGCTTATGTCAAGAATGGGGATTTTGAGGCTGTTTTCGGTATAAAAAGAGATACGGATGCAGGAAAGTATCAAGTTGTCGCGGATTTGCTGGAAAATGATATTTACAGGACGTCTTCAAGCGATCCCGAGTTGAAGGTTCTTGGAGATACTTTTCTTGAGATAGATTCTCCCAAGAATATTTTCAGTAATAAATTTAAATTTTCAGGAAGGATTGTTGACGATTTTTCCTTCAAGGGAGTAAAAGGGCTTTATGTCAATGTATCCTTCGACTATTTGGACATTGTTGAAACAGTGGTATCCGGGGAGGACGGAAAATTATCCAAGGAGATTGAAATAGATATTCCTGAAGACTATCTTCATTACAAAAACTTTTTTTTTGCAGGAAGATATTTATTGATATATGAAGTTGAGTTTGAAGGAAATGACATTTTCTCTCCCAGTTTTACATTGAGAGAAGCATATATGTGGGAGATATACTGGTTAAATATATTGATTGTAGTTTTGATTTTGGCTTGTATACTTTTAAGTGTCATAATTGCACTAAAGAAAAAAGGAATGCTTCACCGTAAAGATGAAGAATTGCCTGTATTGGCTACCGAAGGAACGGATATGGTTATGCCAACAGAAATGAGCCCGGAATTGGTAAAAAGAGAAGGAGTTAAATTTTATATTGAATTTCCCCAGATTGGTGAAGGTTTACCCGATGTATGGGGAGTTGATGAAAGCTTAGCCATCGTTTTTTATGACGGTGAAGGCATTAGAGGAGAGTTTGGGAGTACATTCCATAAAAAAGGAGAATATAAAATCAAGATATCCGGGGAGAATGGCAGAGCCGGAACAAGGAACATAAGGATAGTTGATTACAGGGAAGAGATAATTGCAATCGGGAAAGAATTTTTAAAAGAAATATCTCCAAGTATTACGGGAATTACTGATGTTATGACTTTACGAGAAATACATGATACAATAAAGCCAAAGATTGTTTCCGAAAGACACTGGGTTTTGGAAAGCGCTTTCTTTATATTTGAAAAGGCTGTATATAGTGATGAAAATATCGTGAGAAGTGATTATGAAAGGTTCTATATTTTCATCAAAGAACTTAATAAAAACAGTTCAATCTAAGTTGTTTGGGGGGATTGAATGCAAGCAAGAAACAGATTGAATGCAGATTTACCTTTAAATAGATTAATGGTTTATCCGGCAATTACTGTAATTTACATGGTATTAACAGTACTGATATTCTTTATTCCTGTTGGACCGGCATATGGTTCAAAAGAAAGCTATTATTTTTTGATATTTCCTGTTGAGATGTTTCTCATAGGACTTACTGCCAAACACTTTGTCATGTATTTTTTTAAAGGAAAATGGGCTAGGGTATTGAGCGATTCATGCTTGGTATTGGGAAATGGAATTTCTCTGTTTCTCTTTTGGTTTTTGATTTCGTCCGATGTTGAAGTCAGGCTGGCAGCCTGCGGAATAATACCTATAACGGTTTCGATTATCATTTTCAAGATTTCAGGTATTTATGAGAACAGAGTGTTTGAAGGAGAAATCATTAAAATAGTTTCATACTTAATAGCAGGATTTTCTGCTTGTTTTATGTATTATGTTCTTTGGCCTGAAAGTAATGAATATACAGGCTTTAGGTTTTCTTTGGGAAAACTGGTTCTATATTCTTTTATTGTGCTTTGTATTTTTGAGCTTGCGTCATTTATAGAATTAAGCGGAAATAAAAAAGCCTACGGGCTGGCAAACTGGCTTCGGTCGAATCATGCAAGCAAGTTTTTTGCCACTTTTATTGTCCTGTTTTTAATTCTGGATCTAAGGAGGATTATAATGTCGGATTCAATTTGGGTTGCATGGTTATTTATATTTGTAGTTCTGGTTGTTGTTTTTATTATACTTTCGATAAAGCTTTTGACCGCTGCAAACAACAGTCCGGAAGAAAGACTTAACAAGCATCTTCAAAGGATAAACTTTGACAAGATAAAAGATATCTCCGATATAACATCGCATATAAATGACTTTGTGTATAATGGGAGCAAAAGCGGACTTATAGCTTGTATTTTTATTATGACAAACAAAGCAGGGGTTCCGATTTGGACTGTAAAAAGAATGATTGCACCCATTGTGGACCACAAGGATCCGGAGATGCCTTCTTTTATGAGCAGAAAGCATTATATGGTTATTGAGGAAAGAAACAAACAGAAAAGGATGAGGATTGTTGAATTTGTTATTAAAAATTTAGAAGCATATGGAAGGAGAAATAATAATGGTTTCGGAACAGGTTCAAACACTATGCAAAAGTATAATTGATGAAGTGGGAAAGGTATTTGTTGCAGACAATGACATGATTTTAAAAAAGATACTTTGCGGGTTCCTGGCGGGAGGCCATATACTTTTTGAGGATAATCCGGGACTTGGTAAAACCTTGCTTGTAAAGGTTTTTGCAAAAGTTACGGGCTGTGAATGGAAGAGAATACAGTTTACTCCCGACCTTATGCCTTCAGATATTTTGGGTACAAAGATCTGGAAGAGCAACTCTTCCTCTTTTGAGCTTGAAAAAGGTCCGATATTCACCAATTTCCTTTTGGCGGACGAAATTAACAGGGCGATGCCCAAAACCCAGTCTGCTCTGCTTGAAGCCATGGAAGAACGTCAGGTTTCGATAGAAGGTACAACATATCCGCTAAAACCGCCGTTTATTGTTATGGCTACGCAAAACCCGATAGAGATGGAGGGTACATATCCGCTTCCCGAGGCACAGATGGACAGGTTTATAATGAAGCTGTCCTTAGGATATTTGGAGAGTGCCCAAAAAGAGTGCGATGTATTGAAAAGAAGGATTAAGTGGAAAAAGGATGACCCTACCAACGATATAAAGCCTGTGGTTTCGATGGAACAGTTGTTGATGCTCCAAAATGAGGTGGAAAAGGTTTATGTGGATGACAATATTCTGATGTATATTACGGAAATAGTAAGGAATACCAGGGTAAACCCCAATATAAGGCTGGGCGCAAGCCCGAGGGGAGCACTGGCTTTGTTGAAATTGTCGAGAGCCCATGCTCTTGTAAGCGGCAGAAATTATGTAATACCGGATGATGTAAAGCTTATGGCTGTAGATGCTCTTGCCCATCGTGTTATTCTGCATATTGAACGAATAATGGAAGGCCGGGTTGCTTCGGCAGTGGTAAGAAGCATTGTAACTAAAACAGATGTTCCCAAAAGCTATACACGGGAAAACGCAGGAGGGCTTTCGTAAATGCCGAAGAGAGTTTCTATGGTAAGTATCATATTTTTGTTATTGGTTTCAATAGGGTTTCTTCTTGCCAACAACATATTGATACTTGTTTCCATTATCCCTTTTATATTAATGGGTTTTGGATATTATTTCAAAATGCCTGATGGAGTTAGGGTAAAGAAGACCGTTTCAAAGAACAGGGTTTCGGTGGGGGAGCTGTTGGAGGTTTCCGTAAGGGTACAGGTGGAATCGGGATTTGGTTCTATAGAGATATGCGATGTTGTGCCCCAGCATTTTGAGCTGGTGGAAGGAACCAATTACTGTGCGGCATGGAAAGGGTTTGAGCCGAAAGAGTTATGTTTAAATTACACTATTCGCTGTACTGCGTCGGGAACTTACACATTTAAAACCACCAAGTGGAAGGCCAGACACTCTCTCGGGGGCTTTTCGACAAACAGAAAATATGAGACGGATTTGACTGTGGAAGTAACTCCAAGGCTTATTGAGCTTAAAAAAGTGAGGGGTATGTCCACAGTGTCCAAAGTGCCGATGCCGGAGGGAGCCTTGGCAAGCATGGGTATGTCAACCCAGGAGTTTAAGGAGCTTAGGCTTTATTGTCCGGGGGATCCTTTCAAATCAATAAACTGGAAGGTTACATCGAGAAATTTGGTTAGAGGAAATGTTTGGCCTGTGGTAAATGAGTTCGAAAAAGAAGGGAAGAAATCTGTGTGGATTTTTTTAGATACATCCCCAATAATGTCCTTCGGTTCAAACATAAAGAATGTAAGAGAGTATTCCGTCGAGGCTGTAAACAGTCTTAGCGACTACTATGTAAACCATAATTGCAGCGTATCCTTTCATACTTTTGGCGGAAGCAACATATTTGTAAATTCCGGGTCGGGAAGACAGCAGCATTACAGGATTTTACGGGAGCTTATGAAAATAAGAAATTTTACGGGAGTATCTAAAAAGAAATCCGAGCAGCTTAAAAATCTGGAAGAAACTGTGTATTCGTGTAGGAGTTACTTTAGCGGATTGAGACCAATGTTTGTAGTTGTTACAAGGTTTTGCACCAGAAACTCCGAAGAAATTCTAAAGGGTATAAACCTTATGTCAAAATACACCATGCTTCGAAAGGGCCATGCTCCCAGTATAATGTTGATAAACATAATGGGATACGGACTTATGGCTGAAAATCATAACGAAATGATGGCAGCTGACCTTCTTGAAGCTATGAACAAGGTGCTTTCGGCAAATATAAGAAAAAACTGTGTTTGGATTGACTGGGATCCGAACAAGGAAAGCCTTACCGGTGCATTATTAAAACAGGTGGTGAGTTAAAGGTTGAAGGTATGGTCATTGTCAGCTAGAATAGTGTTTTCATTTATTGCTTATGTTTTATCGTACATTCTTTTGCATGATTCATTTATTTACCGAACCTTTCTTACTTTATTTAAAACGGAAATTAGAACTTTTATAATAATAAATATTGCAGTTCTTGTTTTTACCGGACTTTGTTACAAGAAGTTTGAAAAGGTTATCAGCGTAATATGTATATTTTTTGCAGCACCTTCTGTAATGCTTCATTCAAAATTACTCATAGCTATTATTCTGAGTTCGGAATTGGGACAGTATTTTACATCCAATTCAAATGCAGTTCTTTTTCTTTTGATTATTGTATTTTTGATGGCAGCAAACAGGCTTGAAAGGCTTGACAGACAGTATGATGAAATGATATCCGGCGGTGCATTGGAAGCCGATGTAAATTTGATAACCCTTAACAATATCAAGATGTATTCTATTTTTCTTGCTGTGGCTTTACTCAGCGGACTTGTTCTTATTGCTTTAGGCTCTATAGTACCTAAAATCGGTAAGTCATTGTTAACAGCAATTGCAATGGTGGTAATTGGCATTGGGCTGGTCTTAGGATGTGTATTGTATTTGTACAGAAAGTGGATTAAAAAATAGTTATGTTTTAAAAAAAATATATGTTTTTTCTAGTGTTTATGGTATAATAGAAAAAAAGTCTGTTTTCATTTTTTCAAGTATATATGTCCGAAATAATCTTGTGAATCTTGTAAAATCATTCTGAGTCATCAAAATATTCTTATACATAATATGCGTTTTTTGTTTCTCAGCAGTAAATTATGTTTAAACAACAGTAAAACAGGGGAGTTGGAGGATCTTTATCTAAAAATACGCTTAAAGGAGAAACGAGATGAAGAAGCGCAGAACTATTGGTTTTTTGGTGAACGATATAGATGTAAGCTATTCTAATCTGGTTTATCTGATGACGAAAAAGGCTGCAGAAAAATATGACTTCAATCTTATCGTCTACGAAGGCAGATCCTTTAACAACCCTTCCTTGGCAGACAGTCAGCATCAAATATGCTATAGTTTTGCCGACAGCACCAGGCTGGACGGAATATTAATTGCAAGCGCTCCGATTGCGTGCTACGTTTCCGATGAGGAATTTGTTGAGTTTTGCAAGCGTTATGAAGGAATACCACTGGTGTCACTGGGGATTATTGTTCCCCATGCTACGAGCATTGTGATAGACAACAAGAAGGGAATGAAGGAACAGATAACACATCTTATAAAAGACCATGGTTTTAGAAAAATAGCATATATATCCGGACCTCCAACAAACATGGATTCTGTTGAACGCTTGGAAGCCTACTATGAAGCTCTGGGGGAAAATAATATTGATGTTGATACCGGCCTGATATTTGACGGAGATTTTTTGGCCCAAACAGGGTATGACATTATGAAAAAGATAATAATGAACGGTATTGAGTATGATGCACTAGTTAGCGCAAATGATGATATGGCTTGTGGAGCAATAAAATGCTTAAGGGACTTGAAAGACTCCCATAGCCTGGATTTGGCTAAAAAAGGGGTGATATGTGGATTTGATGACTCCGTAACATCCCGACTGGTCAAACCTTCTCTGACTACAGTTAGGCAGCCTATTGAAGAAATGTGTTTTTGCGCCGTTGAGACATTGCTGAAAAAGATAAAAGGGGAGAAGGTTGATGATATAATCAGGCTTCCTTCTGTTTTGGTCAAGAGAGGATCTTGCGGATGCAAAGACGTAAGTGAACTGAGTTTTGTGAGTGACAGCAGCTTAAGACTTGTTCCCGGTCAAAGGATACATGAGAATTTACAGACATATTCCCTTGAAGAATTATTTGATTGCGTGACTAAGACATTGAGACTTAGCTATATTAGAAGCTGCTTTATTTTAAAATACTGCGGCGAAACCTTGTTGTATGAAGTTGATTCTATTTTTAACGGCAATTTTACTCTTCCCGAAATTTCAGAATTGATATATGCTTACTATAATGACGAGAGAATAACTGTTGATGACAGTATTAGATATATAAAGACCAGAAGTATTGTGCCAGACCGATTCTTTAGAGAAGATAGACGGTTTACATATCTTGTCAATCCATTGTTTTTTAATTGTGAACATTTTGGCTATGTGTGCTTTGAAGTGGTAAATGATGACGTACTAAACTTTGAGCCTATCAGGGGGCAGATAAGCAACACACTAAATGGTGCCCTGATGCTTATGGAAAGAGCGAAGATTGAGGAAAGCTTTAGAGAGACCGAACGATTGGCTTCATTGGGACAGCTTATTGGAGGAATTTCTCACAATCTTATGACTCCCATAATGTCCATATCCGGTGCGTGCTTTGGCTTAGAAGACCTTGTAAATGAATACATTACATCGATAGAAGACCCGTCAGTTACTGTGCAAGACCACAAGGGAATTGCCAAGGATATGCAGGAATGGATAGACAAACTAAAAGAGTACAATTCCTATATGTCAAATGTTATTGCAACTGTCAAATCTCAAGCTGTTCAACTCAATTCCGACTCCATAAATGAATTTACAATCGAAGAGCTTATAAACCGTATTATGTTTATAAAGAATAACAACCCTATAATCAGAAAAGCCACTTTGAACTATAAAATTGAGATTGATTGCAAAACGGCAATTGCAGGAGATATATCAAATCTTATACAGATAATTGAAAATCTTTTGATTAATGCGGTACAGTCTTATGGAGAAGAGGATAATGGCAAAGTTGTCATTGATTTCCATATATTACAAGAAGGAGACACAGTTAAATATATTATCAGAGATTACGGAAAGGGTATACCCGATGAAATAAAAGACAGACTGTTTCGGCGTATGGTGACTACAAAGGGGAAAAATGGAACAGGGCTGAGTCTGCTGCTGTCCTATTCAACAATAAAGGGTAAGTTTGGGGGAGAATTGTGGGTAGAGTCGGAAGAAAACATTGGTTCTACATTTTATATAACAATACCTATGGGCAATAAGGGTTGATTATATGAACTTTGAATTTTGAAAAAGTATACGGTAAAAAACTTTATAGTTTATGACGAAAAAATATTAGTAAGTCATCGAATTACACATCACACTTATTTA
>NZ_DAORXT010000040.1:0-14242 GCF_035371925.1 Acetivibrio sp.
TTGAGTCACTTCTTTTTTATCATGTTTGGGCAATTAATTTTACAACTTACCGCTTTTAATTGTCATTATAAATAGCACAACCGAAAAAGCGACAGCCAAAATCAATAAAATGAATTTCTCCGGTGAATTGTTTCCGTAAAAGGGAATGCAATCATTAAAAGCAAAAAATAGCTGCAATTTTATTATATTATAATTCACAGGTGAATAAAAGTGTATTTTTTCTTGTAATCATTTCGCCAATTCTAGCAATATATTCCTCTACATTCTTTACGTTAGAGACCCTTTCTATCCTGTTGCTTTCAGGAAAAACCACCTTGGTTATGGCTCCAGCCCCCAACGCTATAATAGACTGCTTTTCCTCCATAATCTGAACATTATATATTGACTCATAGCCCGCCTTGCTGTATCCGATGTTCTCAAGATTGCCCAGCATATTCTTCTGCCTGTAGAGATAATACGGCTCCAATCCCTTTTTTGTCAGAATATCATAAGCAGCATCAACCATCTGGGACACTTCATTTCCCGATGTCAGGCTATAGTTTTCTTTGTCTTCATTAAGCCGCGACGCACGCTTGATTGCCATGGTATGGACAGTAACACTTTCAGGCTCTAAGGCACCTATTTCATCCATGGTTTTTACGAAGTCCTCAAGCTTGCTTCCGGGAAGTCCCGCAATAACATCCATGTTTATATTGTCAAATCCTATGCTGCGGGCAAGCTTAAAGGCATCAACTATATCCTTTGACGTGTGAAACCTTCCTATTTTTCTCAGGATTTCATCATTCATGGACTGGGGATTAATGCTTATCCTGTCTACTTTGCTCTTTTTGATTGCCTCCAACTTTTCCAGAGTAATGGAATCAGGTCTTCCGGCCTCCAATGTATACTCCTTTATATCCTTTAAGTCCAATACCTGCTCAATATACATAAGGAGCTCTCTAAGGTACGAAGCCTCAAGAGAAGTAGGTGTGCCTCCACCTATGTATATGCTCTCTATCCTTAATCTTTTTTTGTCCAGGATGCTGCCTACACTCATTATTTCCTTCTTTAGCACCTGAATATAGCTTGCCACCATATGCTCATATTTTTTAACCGGATTCGAAGTAAAAGAGCAGTAAAGGCAACGGGTGGTGCAAAAAGGAATGCCAATATAAATTCCCACCATATCCCGTTCACTGGCCTCCAGTATATGCCGCTCTTTTTTTGCAACATCATATAAAATTTTTGACTTTTTATCGGAAACAAAATAATACTGTGTCAGCCTTGAGTTTATTTCTTCTCTGGAACAGCCCTTGTCCATGAGTTCATGAACAATTTTGGCAGGCCTTATCCCGGTAAGCATTCCCCAAGGCATCTTTTTTCCCGTAAACTGAGACAGCGCTATATATACCTGTCTTTTAACCTCTCTCTTTCGTATTTTCCTTTCTTCATGCACATAATTTGCATCTTTTTTTGGCAATGAAACAGAAAATAAATGATTATCTTTGAATGCCTTCTTCCCGTCTACACAAATCATAGTTTCCACTTGATATTGCCCATCGTTTTCTGAAGGTGCATCAAGGCGTGAATAAAGCAAAATTCCCCGGTAATCCTCTCCGGGGTCGCGATATGATATTCCTGTACTCCCGTTATCAAAAAACAATTTTATTATATTCTCTATTTCGTATCGAAACTCGTGTCCTTCCAACTTTATGTATATATCCATGTAAACTCCTACCAAACTGCAAAATCTAGTAAATACACATTTTTACAAGGATTTTAAAAACCATAACCCAAATCCTTCAATACTTAACAAAACATATTTCGCTCCCGTCCAATTGTCGTAGGTTCCCCATGTCCCGGGTAAACTTCTACATTGTCATCAAGCTTCATAAGCTTGTTTTCAATGGAATCCAAAAGGGTGTTCAAATCCCCATCGGTAAAGTCGGTACGGCCGATACCCATATTAAACAAAGTATCTCCGCTAAAAATTACATCGCCAACTTTTATGCAAATACCCCCTGCGGAATGTCCGGGTGTGTGAATTATCTCAAAATCAAGTCCCCCAACCGTTATCACTTCACCGTCTTTTAAAAGCCTGTCAGCTTCCTTGCATTTCCTGCCCAATCCCATTCCGACAGGATCGTTTAAATCAGGGTCTGTCAATTTTGCAGCATCCTTTTCATGAATAAGAACCTTGGCCCCTGTCTTTTCCCGTACTTCATCCACCGACAACAGATGGTCGATATGTCCGTGGGTTATTATTATATATTTAGCTTCCAGATTGTTTTCATTAGCGGCATCCACTATCTTTGCGGGATCGCATCCGGGGTCAATAATCACACATTCCCCATTCTGGCCAACAATATAGCAATTTGAATCAAAAAGCCCTATGGGCAAACATTTTATTATCATACAAACCACCGCCTAAAATTCTTTTTTACTGTCAATAAGCATTGTAACAGGCCCGTCATTATGGATTTCCACCATCATCATAGCCTGAAATTTACCGGTTTCAACCTTTACATT
This sequence comes from Acetivibrio sp., assembly GCF_035371925.1. Classification (NCBI taxonomy): domain Bacteria; kingdom Bacillati; phylum Bacillota; class Clostridia; order Acetivibrionales; family Acetivibrionaceae; genus Acetivibrio; species Acetivibrio sp. Next base: position 2,509 of record NZ_DAORXT010000040.1, read on the forward strand.
ATAGCTGCGGCACACATCAACAAATTTCTCATAGAGTTCTTTTGCCGTCTCAGGTCTTGCCGCCCTGTCAAACCCAGGTCTTTTACCCTTTCTGCAATCGCCGTAGAGGGTAAACTGAGATACAACCAAAAGCTCTCCCCCGACATCTTTTAGGGATAGATTCATCTTTCCGTTTTCATCTTCAAAAATCCTTAAGTTTACGATTTTGTCCGCAAGATACTCAACATCCTTTTCGGTGTCATCGGAACCCACACCCAAAAGCACCGTAAGGCCCTTTTCTATCTTTCCTGTTACTTCACCTTCAACCGTAACCTTGGAATATACCACTCTCTGTACAACTGCCCTCATAAAATCCCCTTCTTGTCATAAGCAAATTACTCAAGCTTTTTATTGTCTGTTTCTCGTTACTTCAAACACACCATCAACTCTTCTGATTTTTTTGATGATATTTTCAAGCTGCTCCGTATTTGTAATCTCCAAAGTAAGGTTCATAATCGCAATCTGATCCCTGGTTGTTCTTGCATTTATCGCTTTAAGCGGAATCCTTGATTCTCCAATGACATTGGTTATTTCCATCAAAAGCGCCGTTCTGTCATTGGCCATCACAGTAATATCCGCTTTATATGCCACATTGTTTGCGGTGTACCAGCTTACTTCAATAAGTCTGTTGTCACCGTCAATATTATTTGTAACATTAATGCAATCTTTCCGGTGTACCGAAACACCTCTACCCCTTGTGATATATCCGATAATATCGTCACCGGGAACAGGATTGCAACACCTGGAAATCCTCACCAAGCAATTTTCTATACCTTTAACAATTATACCGTTTTCAGGTACCTTTTTTGCATGAATCCTGCTTCTCTTCTCATCCTCTTTGACTATCTGCTCTGCAAGCTCTTCGGCCTTGACAGTTTTCCTGTATTCCTCTCTAAGTCTCGAAATAACCTTGTTTGCAGTAAGTGCACCATAACCTATGGCTGCCCAAAGGTCTTCAAGGGAAGCAAAAGTATATTTTTTGAGTATTATATCCACCCACTCGGGTTTAAAGAGCTGGCTTGCAGTAAATCCCTGCTTTTTGAGCTCCTTTTCAATCATTTCCTTGCCTCTTACAATATTCTCTTCCCTTTTTTCTTTTTTAAACCACTGGTTAATCTTATTCTTTGCCTGGGAGCTCTTTACAATTTTCAGCCAGTCCCTGCTTGGTCCATGTACATTTGAAGATGTAAGTATCTCTACTATATCACCGTTTTTAAGCACATAGTCAATAGGCACAATTTTATTATTCACTTTTGCACCGGACATCTTGTTGCCGATGGCGCTGTGAATTGCATAGGCAAAATCTATGGGCGTTGAACCGGTAGGCAGACTTATGACATCACCCTTGGGTGTAAAAACAAAAACCTCATCGGTAAAAAGGTCTATTTTCAATGTCTCCATAAACTCACTGGCATCCCGCATTTCCTTTTGCCATTCTAAAAGCTGCCTTAACCAAGCCAGTTTGTTGTCGTAATCGTCCGCAGCCTTGCCCTCTTTATATTTCCAATGGGCTGCTATACCCACCTCGGCTACCCGGTGCATATCCCATGTCCTTATCTGTACCTCAAAAGGTACACCCTCATGCCCGATTAACGTGGTGTGAAGAGATTGATACATATTCGGCTTTGGCATCGCTATATAATCCTTGAATCTTCCGGGCATGGGCTTGTAGATTTCATGCACAAGGCCCAAAACGGCGTAACAGTCTTTTACCGAAGAAACAATTACCCTCACGGCAAAAAGGTCATATATCTGCTCTATGGTCTTGTTCTGCTGCACCATTTTCCTGTAAATACTGTAAAAGTGCTTGGGTCTGCCTTCAATACGTGCTTCAATGCCGATTTCAACGGTTTTCTCCTGAATGGTTTTGATAATATCTGAAATATAGGCTTCTCTCTCCATCCTCTTTTTGGCAATCTTGTTCACAAGATCGTAATAGCCTTTAGGATCAAGATACCTTAGACAAAGGTCCTCCAGCTCCCATTTTATCTTTGATATACCCAGCCTGTGAGCCAGAGGGGCATATATTTCAAGAGTCTCTTTTGCCTTCTCAATTTGTTTTTCTTGGGGTACATACTTAAGAGTGCGCATATTGTGCAAACGGTCAGCCAGCTTAATGAGAATAACTCTGATGTCCTTTGCCATGGCAAGGAACATCTTTCTAAGGTTCTCGGCCTGCAATTCCTCTTTTGTGGTGTAGGGAATCTTGCCCAGCTTGGTTACTCCGTCCACTAGATTTGCAACTTCATCACCGAAATTCTCCCTAATCTGCTCAAAAGTATAGGAAGTATCCTCAACGATATCATGAAGAATGCCCGCAACTATTGCAGTACAATCCAGCTCAAGGTCCGCCAGTATGTTGGCAACTTCCATGGGATGCACAATAAAAGGGTCTCCGGATTCTCTTTGCTGACCGTTATGAGCCTCCAGCGAAAGATTATGAGCCTTTTCAATGAGTTCAAAATCGCAGTTTGGGTTGTATTTTTTTATTTTTTTGATAAGTCTGCTGTATCCGTCACCCATCAAGTATTCCCCCACATCACTTCAAAACTGATTCTACTTACGTATGAACCATATATTAATACCGAACTATGGATTCTACATTGTAGCCTTTTAATTTCTCTCTACCGTTTAAGAAAGAAAGTTCAACAAAATAAACTATACCAAGGATTTCTCCTCCCAGCTGCTCCACCAGCTTTATGTTTGACTTTGTGGTTCCTCCTGTTGCAAGAAGGTCATCGACAATAACTATCTTCTGTCCCTCTTTAATTGCATCTATATGCATCTCAAGTATGTCCGTGCCATACTCAAGCTCATATTCAACACTAATAGTCTTGTACGGAAGCTTTCCTCTTTTTCTGATAGGTACAAACCCTTTTCCCAAAGCATATGCCAGCGGTGTACCGAAAATGAATCCCCTAGATTCAGGTCCCACAATGAGGTCAAAGTCACCAAAGGCCTCTATTTTCTCTTTCATGGAATTAATACATTCCTTTAATGCCTCTGCATCCTGAAGTACAGTGGTAATATCAATAAAATTTATGCCTTCCTTCGGGAAATTGGCTACTTCTCTTAATTTTGTCTTCAAATCCATACGGAATCCTCCTTGCAATAATATTATTTATTCACAACCAAAGCCAGTGAAACCTCTAGCAAAAAACATCAGCCGCTTCGCAACATCTGAATACTTCTAAAAAAACAAGAATTTTCAAGGTTTGTTTTGATGTTTCCAACATTGTTTAAAGTAACAATCTGTCCCTTCTCCCCATAAGGGAGTTTTGATAAAAGTGACAATTCCTCAAAAACCTGTATTGCTCTCTTTACCTTGAAATAATTCATGGGTATACCGTACTTTTTCGAAACTTCTCGGGCAAAATCAAATAAATTTTCCAAAACAATCCGTTCATTACCTTCACAGTAAAATTTCAAATGTTTGTATACCGCTGCCATATCTTGTCTTTTTAATATAATATCATCATCAACAAAATCGATTATTATTTTATTATAAACATAAACCCTGTTTAAATCAATCTTTCGTACAATTTGATATATATAATCCTTCGACATCCATGTTCCAAACAATATCACCCGGTCAAAGCTCGAAAGCAAAGCCCTTTCGGGATGCGGATTCACTATTATGGATACCGGTTCGCTATTATCTTGAGGCAAAAAAGAGTAAAATATTCCATATTTATTCTTATCGGACAGCGATGATTTTTTTAAAGCACTTTCAATAAATTCAAGACTTAAAAGAGAATTTATCAAAACAGCCGTCCTCTCACTCCGGGCTAAAAAAGCATCTATCGCCTGTGTAATTCCCCCAGGATAATCAATAACTTGAATCTTTGACAAAACCTCATCAACAATATTATCCTCCTGTGGAATAATAAAATCAATACACCGGTCAAGGCTAAAATAAAACTTGTCTTGTCTCTCTATCTCCCTCCCCGGCCTAATGTCCTTTATATTGAGCTGAACACTTTCTCTGCCGTTCCATAAATTTACTTCCATGGAGCATACAACATCCACAACATCCGACTCGCCATAACACTCTATAAATCCTCCCGCGTTAAAGCAAATGGCATCAATAAAAAATCCGTTATCTTCAAATTTAATTTTTGCGTGCTTGCTCTCCTGCTCCACGGGACGTATCTCGGCAATTCTTAAGTTGTCATATCTTAATAAAGGAGGAGGATTGCTCTCTCCGAACGGTTCAAGAAGTTTAAGGCTCCTACAGATGTCAACGGTCATATCTTCCTTTGTTATTCCCACATCAAGCTTTATTCGCGGAACAAGGTCGCTTTCATCAAGCACGGAATCGGCATATTCGTTTATCATCCTTCTTAGCTCATCAATATTTTCCGGCTTTAGCGCAAGACCTGCCGCTTGCTCATGACCGCCGTACTTTTCCAAAATACTCTCGCAGTGCATCAAGGCTCTAAACAGATTGAATCCTTCAATGCTTCTTGCAGAGCCCTTTGCCTCATCACCGTCAACGGAGATAAGTATGCTTGGCCGATAATACTTCTCCGTTATTTTGGAGGATACTATCCCGATAATACCATGGTGCCATCTCTCTCCCGCAACTACAATAACCTTTTCCTTGTCAAGGTCTCTATCGGTCTCAATAATATTAACCGTTTCCTCCAATATGGCAAGCTCACTTTGCTTGCGGAATATATTCTGCTCATCCAGCTCCTTTGCAATCTCTATCGCTTCATTTTCATCATCTGTAGTCAAAAGTCTCACTGCCTTTGATGCATGTCCTATTCTGCCCGCTGCATTTATCCTTGGAGCCAGAACAAAGCCAACTAAAAATGAGTTTATTTCTTTGTTCTCTATTCCTGCAACCTTGATAAGGCTTTTCAGACCGATGTTTGAAGTTTTCTCAATCATGGGAAGACCGTATTTCACTATGATTCTGTTCTCTCCTAATAGAGGAACCACATCCGCCACAGTTCCTATTGCGACAAGGTCAAGATAACGTCTCTCAAACCCGGGAACATTCATTTTTTTGGCAAGGGCTTCAAGCAGTTTGTATGCAACACCCACCCCCGCAAGCTCTTTGAAGGGATAGGTACAGTCAAGCCTGTGGGGATTTACTACGGCCAAAGCCTCAGGAACACTTTCCCTGCACTCATGATGGTCGGTTATAATAATGTCTATATTATTGCCGGTAATATATTTCACCTCTTCAAAAGCGGTAATCCCGCAATCAACAGTAATTATTAAATCAATATTCATATCCGGCATTTTTTTTGCAGCAGCCATGGAAATGCCATAGCCTTCATTTAACCTGTCGGGAATGTAGTAGCAGACATTCTCATCATATCTTCTGAAAAAATCGTAAAGAATGGATGTGCTGGTTATCCCGTCCACATCATAGTCACCAAATATCAAAATCTTCTCTTTGTTTTGAAGAGCTTTGACAATTCTGTCCACAGCCTTTTCCATGTCGCAAAGCTCAAAAGGATCATGGAGCTTGTCCAATGAGGGATTTAAAAAATCTTTTATATAGTCCGGATCATCCACTCCCCTGGCTAGAAAAATCCCGGCAAGGAGTCTTGATATTCCGGCTTGTTTTGAAAGCCATTCAACTCTTTCATTAGGCAAATCGTTCATCAACCATAGTCTGTCTTGCTCCATTCCATCACCCGCGCAAAATAGTGTAATTGTACCCAAATTATGTAAATCAATTTGATAAATTATAATGTATTAATTATAATGTATTTGCTTCTATTGTTCAAATGAAATATATAAGAAAAACGGCATAAAAAAAGCCCGACTTTTCATCGAGCTTTTCAGTCTTAGCTTAAATACTTTCTAACAATTGTATTTACCATTTTTCCATCAGCTCTGCCTTTTACTTTAGGCAGTACAGCCTGCATTACTTTGCCAATATCACCGGCCGAACTTGCTCCCGTCTCGCTTATTGTTTCCTTTACGATAGTCTCTAGTTCATCCTCTGTTAGCTGTTCAGGCAGGTATTTTAGTAAAACATCTATCTCGGCTTTCAAGCCGTCTATAAGATCCTGTCTGCCGGATTTTTCATACTCCGTAAGTGAGTCTCTTCTTTTCTTTACTTCTTTAGCGATTACTTCCAATACACCATCGTCGTCAAGGGTAACCTTGTTATCCTTCTCAACCTGAAGCACTGCCGACCTGACCATTTGGATGGCATTCTTTCTAGTAATGTCTTTATCCTTCATAGCTGCTTTTAAATCATCCATCAGTTTGTCTTTAAGGGACATCCGTATTCGCCTCCCTTATTTGAACTTTCTTTTTCTTGCTGCTTCAGATTTCTTTTTTCTCCTAACACTTGGCTTCTCATAGTGCTCTCTTTTTCTTACTTCTGCCAATACGCCTGCTTTAGCGCATTGTCTCTTAAATCTCTTAAGAGCACTATCAAGAGATTCATTCTCTTTTACTCTAACTTCAGACACGTATTTCCCTCCCTCCGATGGTAGCAATTGTGCCAAGACTAAACTACGACCTTTCTAGTGTGGATTTAATTGGGAACTCAGCTAAATATAGCACACACCTTATTATATATTACACGAAGAATGCGTGTCAATACTTATTTTTACTGTTCTTTAAGCCATAATTGCCATTTTCTTACTGTAAAATAAAAATATTCTTTACTTTTTAAAAAGGAGTGTTAAAATATTCCTTAAGAGGATACAACACAGTATATCAAAGGCAGTCAGCAAATGTAAAGACTTAATATTTTATGCTTAAATACAACAATAACTCATTTTTATTCTTTTGCCCTATGGATTTATTTCTCATTACGAATTATAATAATAATGTCAATATATTTAAATCTCGATTTATATATTTTACATTTATATCTTTTTCTAATTCTTAATCTAAATTAGGGGGCAGTTATGCATAGTTCAAACAAACACGCTTTTGTGAGCATAGGACAATTATTTTTGGATATATTTTTTCTCATTTTAGCATTTTTTGTTTCGTACTACATAGCATCACATCTTAGAGTGTTGCAAAGCATAACCGCTTTTGTATGGGTACTTTTAATTTACATTCCCCTCTGGGTTTCATCCATGGGATTTTTAGGTATGTACAACAAAACAACCTTTAATTATTATGACAGAGTCTTAAGAAACATATTGCTGTCTTCCCTTATATCATGTATGTTCGTTGCATCCTTTATGTTTTTCATAAAAGAAACCATGTTCAGCAGAACACTTTACTCGGTTTTCACTGTTACAAGCATATCGTTTTTGGTTTTTGAAAGATTCATGTACATTCATTTCGTAAGCAAGCACCGGCGCAACACAACCACAAATGTGATATTTGTCGGTGACCGAAATATAGCATTAAAATTTATATATTTCCTCCAAAAAACAAATATCACAATAAACGTAGTAGGTTATGTAAATGTGCATAACAACAATAATAACGGAACATTCAACAGCAAAAAAGCGCTTGGGTATATAGAAAACCTTGAGGAGATACTAAAAAACCATGTTGTTGATGAGGTAATTTTTGCTCTCCCCAAAGACTATGTTGGTGATGTAGAAAAATATGTATGTATATGTGAGGAAATGGGAATAACGGTAAGAGTTATTCTGGATTTGTACAATCTCAAAGTTGCAAAGACACATTTTAGCTGTATGGGTACTCTCCCCATGCTCACTTTCAATATGGTAAGCATTAATCAATTTCAGCTTTTAATTAAGAGAATCATGGATATCGTCGGTGCTCTGGTTGGACTTGCTATCACCGGAATTGCTTCGATATTCATAGTACCTGCCATTAAACTGACTTCTCCGGGGCCGGTACTGTTCAAGCAGGACAGGGTAGGAATGAACGGGAGAATATTTAAGATATATAAATTTAGAACAATGTATGTCGATGCGGAAGAATGCAAAGGGGAACTTATGGCTCAAAATCAAGTCAAAGGTGGACTGATGTTTAAAATCAAGTCGGACCCAAGAGTTACTCCTGTGGGGAGGATACTTAGAAAGACAAGCCTTGACGAACTTCCCCAGTTTTTCAATGTACTCAAAGGAGATATGAGTCTTGTAGGAACAAGGCCTCCTACTGTGGATGAAGTCAAAAAATATAAAACCTATCACAGAAGAAGAATAAGCTTCAAACCGGGTGTTACAGGAATGTGGCAGGTAAACGGCAGAAGCAGCATTACAGACTTTGAAGATGTAGTAAGGCTTGATACAAAATATATAGATGAGTGGTCAATCTGGCTTGACTTAGTTATAATTTTAAAAACCATTTGGGTAGTTTTAAGAAAAAAAGATGCCTACTAAAAGGCATCTTTTTTAAAATGGCAAGTCATCGTCTTCTATCGGGAAAAATCCTTCGGCATCTGTATTTTTAGGTTCAAAACCGTCCGACGTATAATTATCCTTCTTGCTGTCGGCAAAGTACGCTTCTTCTGCAATAATTTCCGTAACAGTGCGCTTATTGCCCTGCTCATCGTTCCACGATCTGTTCTGAATCCTGCCTATTATCGCAACCTTCTGTCCTTTACGGAAGTAATTGTTGCAGAATTCACCGGTCTTCTCCCATGCAATTATAGGGAAAAAATCGGCCTGTTCCTGTTCGCCCTGTCTTGCAAATCTCCTATCTACTGCAAGCCGAAAATGGCATACCGATTTACCTGTGGTAGTGTGTCTCAATTCGGGATCCTGCGTCAATCTCCCTATTAAAATTACTTTATTCATATATCCAACCTCTTTCAAATGTTTTTCCATAATTATATCAAACATTCGTTCGGTTGTCCATATTTTTTCTGGCAAAAAACAAACATATAAGAACAGCCGCAAGTGCACCAGCGGAATCAATAAATACATCCATAATTTGAGGATTACGCCCCGGTACTGTTCTTTGGTACAGCTCATCAATAACAGCTGTAGCACAGGCTATAAACATAGCAAAAACTGTGGCTTTGGTATTATTGAGTCTTACAAATCGCAAGGCATTAAAGGTTAAAAGAGCAAGAATAAAATATTCTGCAAAATGCATTGTTTTTCTAAAAATGTAGTTTCTGTTTTCCATAAGTACTTCATTTCTTTCAAGAACCTTGTCAAGCTTTAAAAAACTGATAATCCTGTCAACAATTTTTTCTGAAGTACTTACAGAATCATTGCCACTTTGGCTGGAAAAACCAAGTATTATTGCAATCATACCGATTACTGCGATCCATGCTGCGCATACTAGTACAGTTTTTGCTCTTTTCATAATTTATCCTTTCGTAAAAGCTTTATAGTTTTAAAGTCCTGTACCTATAAAGACAAAGCCTTTTTCTTCTATGTCTTTTCTCGAATAAATATTTCTTGTATCGTAGAAAATATTACCCCTCATTATTTTCTTAAGGAGCGTCAAATCCATGTTACGGAACTCATGCCATTCGGTAACAATAATCAAAGCATCGACATCCTCAGCGGCATCATAAGCATGTTTACAATAGCAGATACCATCGGCATATTCTTTAAGAGCCTTTTTAGCCTCCTCCATTGCTTGGGGGTCATAAGCCCTGATATTGGCACCCTTTTCGATCAAATCAGCTATTATTGTCAATGCAGGAGCATCCCTCACGTCATCAGTCTCAGGCTTAAACGCAAGTCCAAGTATACCTATTGTTTTGCCTTTTAAATTTCCTGCAATATTTTCAAGTTTTTTAACTACCATTTTTTTCTGCCTCTGGTTTGCTTCTATTACTGCACTTACCACAGACATATGAACACCATGTTTTTCAGCCACCTGTACAAGGGCCTTGGTATCCTTAGGGAAACAACTACCTCCAAAACCTGGACCTGCATGCAGAAACTTTGGACCTATTCTTCCATCCCTGCCCATAGCTGTTGATACTTGCTGAACATTTGCCCCTACTTTTTCGCAAAGGTTCGCAATCTCATTTATAAAAGTTATCTTTGTTGCAAGAAACGCATTGGAGGCATATTTAATCATTTCTGCAGTCTCAATGTTCGTTATTATGAACGGAGTTTCATTAATATACAAAGGCCTGTATACTTTTTTCATTATCTCCGCAACTTCTTCACTTTCAACGCCTATAACGACTCTGTCAGGATGAGTGAAATCATAAAGGGCTTTACCTTCGCGAAGGAACTCCGGATTTGACACAACATCAAAAGAATATTCGACTCCTCTTTCCTTGAGCTTATCGGCTATTATCTTCTTTACAACTTGGCCTGTACCAACAGGTACAGTGCTCTTATCAACTATAACCTTGTATCCGTTCATATGCTCCCCGATAGTTTCGGCAACAGCATATACATATTGCATGTCAGCCTCTCCGTTCTCCTTCGGAGGTGTACCTACAGCAATAAACAAGACGTTGGACTCCTCTATTGCCTTTTTGGCATCAGTAGTAAACTGTATTCTCCCTGCTTTTATATTCCTTTCAAGAAAAACATCAAGGCCGGGCTCATAAATTGGAATTCTTCCGTTATTGAGTCCGTCAATCTTTTCTTTATTAACATCAACACAAATAACTTTTACGCCAAAATCGGCTATACAAACGCCTGATACAAGTCCAACATAGCCGGTGCCGAACATCGCAACTTTTGGTATCATGCTCATCCCCATCCTTATCTACTTATATTTGCTTACTTTACAGCTTCTATAATATACTATTTCTTTTTATTTTGGAATGTTAATTAAAAGATTCCAGTGCTTCTCGTCAATATTGTCTGTGTAATCATAAATTCATTATATTTTTAATTATATATTATTACATCATATATCATACTGTGAAAAAAATATTATGCAGCACTTTTGAATGAATACGCTGCTCTTGAGCCCTTGAAATGGATGTCAAAAAAATTAATAATTTGACTTATGCAGTAAAATGTAAAACTTTATGCAGTGACCCCTAATTTGGCAACTACATCATCAAGACTTACCCTTTTTCTGCACAAGAGTATGCATACTTGGCAATACAGACCGTATATTGTTTGCGGAAATACCCTATGGTATCTCCAATGGTCTCAAGTTTCAAGGTTCTCCTTTTAGAGACCCTGAAGAGCTCAAGAAAAGTATAGGTCATAAAGACCATACTCCAGAAACGCTTTATTGAAGTTAATGATTCAACCTGGTATTCATCAAACCCTAATGAGTTTTTATGATACCGGTAGCTCACTTCAATATCCCAGCGGTTCTGGTAATATCCAATAATAGTGAAGGTGGTTAGGCTTACATCGGTACTTACGATAAATGCTGGTGTGTCAGAAAGATCTTCTTACTCCAACGTATAAGAATTACGGCATTTTCAATATCGATGATTTTACCCCCATATCTGTATACATAATAGTTGTCGTCTCCTGCTTGTATCTATGCAAGTTTCGTTACTACGTATATGGATGGCAAATTCTTTGATATTAGTCTTAATGCCGCCTGGGTAAATCACACGATTGGATATTATTCTTCCAATAGTATGATACCCTCTCTTAAGAGCATGAAGCATCAATTTTCCTGATGTATGCCAAGCATTTACGAGTAAGTACGTAGTTTCTGTAACAGGCGTAAATTTATCAATTAGCTGCATTGCCAGCTCCTGTTTATTCTTAAAAAGCCTCCTGGCTTTTTGTCCAAAGAACTGCTTTCTAAGATAGTGCTTAAAGTTAAGTGGTAAGAAGTACTCGGAGATTTTGTAATGGGAAGTAACTACACAGTGAGACCACATGGTCTT
>NZ_DAORXT010000040.1:14342-24286 GCF_035371925.1 Acetivibrio sp.
AGTACTCGGAGATTTTGTAATGGGAAGTAACTACACAGTGAGACCACATGGTCTTACCATCACTGTGAGAATGATGATATCGGATACATTCTCACAAACAGATTTAAAAGGATGATTTCTCCTCTTGTAATCTACGTATTCGTTACTCCATTTATATTCTCCAAGGAACCTTGAGCCACTGCTCCGGTCCCGGTTACAGGTAAGCCTTGAATAGACATTAGAAATATTCTTGTTTCCCTCGGTGGTTATTATTCCTGAAATCATATGAACCATATGGTTCTTCAAAGCTCCGGAAATAGGCAACTTTAGCATATTTATATAATTGATTACTTCTTGGCTTTATTCTATTATTATATCAGGCATAAGTTTGACTCCCGTGGAAATAGTTTTTTATCTTGTCAATTCAAAACTACCACATTTGGTCTGCTTATGCTTTTGTTTTGCCATTTTATTGGTAATACAATTTATTACTTATTAATATAGAAAGCTAATATGAATTTCAAGCTCAAAATATCCAATATTCACAAAAGTTAATTTTGTGAAATGCATTTTCCTAGATTCCACTAACAATGCCTAATATGTTACTTATAATTCTAATAGCAGCGGAGCATATAAATATTATAATTATTGATGCAAAAACACTTTTCAAATATCGATATGCCGAAATATTAATAACTTGAAACAACTTACTAAAATATACAATCTGAACAAAACAAAAGATGATTGTCATAATAATACATCCTATATATATATTATTAAAATAAAACTTTCCAACCGCTAATCCAAAAGCATAGCCAATTAGCTGAGTAACTCCAGAAATAAGAGAATACTTTTGCTTATGAACTACAATTGCTAATCCCTGAGTTGACATCATCAAAAAAGTAAAAAAGCTATTAAACGCTACTATTCTTGTAATATTGCCAGCAACAATAAAGTCTGGCCCCAAAAAAATTTTACATGCTAAGTCACTTAACGAAAGCAAAATACTCATTGGGATGATGGCAATTTTTGCTGCACGACTAATATTTCTATATGTAAATTCTCCTATATCTTGTTTTTTCTTAGTCATCTCGACAATTCTTTGATAATAGACTTTTCCTATAGAATTAGCTAAAAAAGTAATTGGAATTTTCAAAACTTTCATCGATACTGAATAGTATCCCAAAATTTCGGCTCCAAATAGAGTACGAATAAATAATACAGGAGCTTGGTTCTTAAATTGTGCAACAATATTTGTAGGCATCTGATAAAAGCAAAATTCTCTATGCTTTGATAACGCTGATTTATGATCCTTAATAGAAAAATTCAAAAAAACTTTCGGTAGTTTTCTTCTCATATGTAGCAAAGTTATAATCTCTCCTGTAATTAGACCAATATAATAACCATAACTTTTATACCCCAATAAACCTAGTGGAATTGCAACAATAGCCGCTGAAGCATGGTTTATAACAGGATTCTTCATTAGTACATTATATTCTTTTTTTCTATTAAGCCACGAATAGCTCAACTGAATCTGCTGTTGAGTAAATATTAAAATTGTAATAAAAAAAGCGTAAAATATCGGATTTATACCAGCCTTATTGGGAAAAAAAGAATAAAACATAAAAAATCCAAACCCAATAAGTAGACTAAATATCAAAACTAAAGTTGTTATTATTGAAAATAATTTTTTTGTATCATCTTCCGTTTCTTCAACCATAATGGCATTTGATAATCCCAAGTCAGAAAATGTGTTTACTATAATTACAACAGAGGTAAACAAAGTCCAATTACCAATTATTGTCGCTCCAAATATTCTTGTATATATTGGAAGCGTAGCAATAGAAATCAACTGTCCAAACAATGTCCCACCTGATATCTTTAAAACATTATTAATCATTGATGATTGCTTTTGCTTGACGCTGTCTAATTTTCTTTCCATTATATAATCACTATCTTTCTATTAAATTTATCTCCATATTTTAACTTCTAGCTTACATTTCTGAAACGTAAACTTATGTAATCTTTGTACAATTTTTATTAATTGAATCGTATCGTGGAAATTTCCATTTCCTTCATTTAATATCCAATTTGGAGTTTTCTTCGAAAAATGCACACCATCTTTACGACCCAATCCAAGTTTTGATACTAATTTCATTATCTTTGGATTTGCTATACAGAAAACAGTACCAAAATTTGCAGCAGAATTATCTTGCTCTTTTTTGCAAAGCTTAATCCTTTCATCCCTTAATCTTGAGGTTTCCTCTGAACTGCATCGAGGAAACTTAAACTTTGCTCCTACAATAATCCTATCATCATCTTGAAATGATGAATATCTATATTTAAACTCTAATAAATCTTTCGGTATAGATTTTACTTCTCTATTTTCAACCACATCTACACTTACAATATAGTCACTTATTGATTGATTATATCTGTATCCTCTACCAGCATTCATATATATAGCACCGCCTATAAGTCCAGGCACAGAATACAAATATTCTATTCCTCCATAGCCAGCTTTATTAATCTCCAAAATTGCTTTTTGCAAATGTACAGAAGCACCAAAGTAAAAAACGCCATCACCTAAATTATTTATTTCCTTATTAAATTCTCTCAAACAAATAACTGATTCAAATTTACCCTTATCATCAATGAGCAAATTTGAACCTCCTGATATTACTAAGGGGTTGTCAAGTACTTTTAATAGTTCAACTAGTTCTTCTATACTTTCTGGAATGTAGAATTTATTTGCAATTCCACCAATCTTAATACTAGTATACTTTTTCAGTTCTTCATTTTCTTTTATTATCATTGTACATACCTCTCTTATTTGACAATGTTGTCGAGTTTCTCAAAAAAACTTCTACTCAATTCAATAATTGGTTGACAATTATACTTCGTATCTTTTTGAATAAGGCGCTCGATCTCTTTAATTATCTCTGTTGTAATCATTTCTTTAGAAGAATAATATCGTTCACATAAATTTAACCGACCTAGTATATCATACATTTTACTATTATCTAGGGTAGTCTTTCGTTCTTCTACTGCAATAAATTGCACATTATTTTTTAATGAAAAGCATACGCCATGAAATCTCGAAGTAACAAATAAATCTAATGCAGAAATCACATCTATCCATTCAAATGGGCTCAGCCGTGCATAATTCCTTGTTTCTTTATGATAATCATACAAAGAAATATAATTATATTTGCTTCCGTATGCAGACATAAACTTTCTTGGTATTTCTGAATCTTCAAGCATAAATCCTATGGTTTTTTTGCCGGGATTAATACCAAATTTATTTATTAAAATATTTCGACCGTTTTCTTCGCTAATTCTATATGAATATAAAAAAGTAGGATCACAATTAATATAAGCCAAACTATTCTCCATTACTTTATCAATGCATCGTTTTGTACTTTCATCACGAACTCCAATATAGCAAAAATCACATAATATATTTTTCATTAGATCCCTTTCTTTCTGTGAAAGGCTATCATAATCAATTCTAGCAGATGCCGCATATGACATTTTAATACATTGAAGGTCCCCAGGTAACCAATAAGGGCTTGGAAATCCCCTAAATCCGTTAACTCGCCATATTTCATCACTTCCTGCTATAATCAAATCATATCTTCCTCTAATGAATTTTTGAAATTCTTCAAGGTTAGAATAATACAAATTTTCAGAGCTTAATTTCAATTTTGATTGAGAATCTGCAAAAGTTTTATACTGGTGCAAATAATATATTAACCCTTTAAAACTTTTTGATGCTAAAGATTTCCGCAAGAATTGCTTTTTATAAAATCTATCCGCAGCTTTCATATCATAGTCAATAAGTTCTACCAAAACTGAAGGATATCTTTCCGAAATAACCCTACATAATGCATAAGCTTGCAAGTATGCACCATAATTAATTGATCTATGATAAGTTAATATACCAATTCTCATATTTATCCTCCATTAACCCCAAATTTTACTTGCATATTTCTAAACTTTAATTGCTTTAGATGATTAATTATAATCCCAAACAATAACCATAACATTGGATTAACCCAAGGGTTAGATGAAAAGGACAACTTCACTAACATATTACAAGACAAAAATGCAATTATAACAAAACTATTCTTATTTAAATTATACAAATTCAATGTTGCTAAAATTGCTTTTAATGCTAAAAAGCTTAATGGAATTGCAAAAATTAATCCACCTTCATACATAAATTGCAAAATGAAATTGTGAACAAAAGCTATTCCTGCCGAATTCTTTGTTATAAATGTTCCTATTCCATTTCCCCAAATAGGAGATTTCCAAAAGTATTCTAAAGCTGTACTAAAAAACTCTTTTCTTCCATTAGTAACATCTCCTTGGCTCAAAAAGTATAGAGCTTTATCTAAAGCTCCAATATTTATTCCATATTTGCTTAAAAAAGATACTGACCACAACATAATATTTACAAAGTTATTTCTTAAAATAAAAAGAAGAATAGCTGAAATAATAGATATTAATACTATTTGCTTCTCAGGTTTTTTTCTTTTTTCTCCTTGATATTTTCCTATTATCGCAATAACAAAAGATGTTATCAGTACAAGTAATGCACCTCGTGCAATTTGCATGGAATAAATTATCATGTAATACAGTTGTATACAATATAATACTTTAATAATTATGGAGGACTCATTTCTATAATACATAAAATGAAAAATTAATACTGTTCCTGCAATTACCAAAGCATACGATGTAACCAAAGAAACCTGATTAAATCTAGTTGTTGGCACATGTGTTTGAATTAAAATTTCATCAAATGAAAATATCAATAATGTAGAATAATAAAGGCAATACCTTAATATTTTTTCAGCATTATACTGAAAATTAGTTAGTATTACGGGAATAACAACCCACAATATAAACATAGACGGTATTACACCTTCCTGCTGATAAAACAAACAAGAAACTATATAGAAGAACGATACAAAGATAAGAAAAACTCCACACCATTTATTTAATTTAATTTTCTTTATGCTCAATAATATAGCCGTTATGGATATAATAAGAACTAATGGAGAAGACAAATTATCTAATCCAAAGCCATAAGTAAACATAAAATCCAATAACGGACTCATGATTAATGTAGCAATAGCTAAACTGACTAAATCTATATTAGAATTAAATATAATTCTTCTAGTACCTATTTTTAAAGCAATTTTTTTATCCATTGTTTATCAAACCCTTTTTTCTCCAAAAAGCATATGCATCAATAATATACCTTGTAATAGCCCAAATAGGCTTTTTTGTCTTTATAGCCCACTTTAAAGAATTAATTATCATTTTGCTTTTTAGATATTCTTTTCCAATATCATAGTAATTTGCTGCATATACCTGATTACGTTTCTTATTTGGAAGCTCACTTATAATGCCATATAACTTGTTTAAATAGTGTAATCTATATCTCTCTGCCACTTTTGGGTCTTTAGGGAGATTTCTGTCAATTTTGAATTTTACAATGCAAATATCACTAATTACACGTACTTTATAGTTATATGCCACTCTAGTGAAAAACTCCCAATCCTGATGCCGCATAAAACTTTCATCCCATTTATCTACTTTTTCGAGCACATTCTTTTTTATCATTATTGCACTCGAACATGCAGAAATTTTATGTCGTAAATATTCATATACAAAATCTTCAGGTTGGGAAACAATAATATCTCTATGATACCCATTTGGTAATTGTACTCTATAAGAACCTACAATCATTCCTATTTCTTCTGGTGAATTCTCAAATATACTAACTTGGTTTTTTGTTTTTTCAGGTAAAAAAATATCATCATCGTCAAGAAAACAAATGTACTTTCCATCTGAATACTTTAAACCAGTATTTCTTGCGGCTGAACCATTAATGTTTTTTTCATGCACTAAATATAATATTTTGTTCTGATCTATATATTCTTGAAGAACACTCTGGGTTATCTGCTGTTCTTTGGTATCTTTACCGTTATCATCCACTACTATAATTTGAATATCCTTATATGTCTGATTTAATACACTATCAACTGCTCTTAAAATAGTGTTACTGCCTTTATATGTAGGGATTATAACAGTTACTAAACTACTCATAATTACTTCCTTTCCCTATTAATCGCTTGTTCGTAAAATTTCATCAATTTGCTTAATTCTTTGTGAAGGTTAAATCCTGCTTTAGTTAATTCATCTTTCTTATCATCACGATAATAAGAATTATAAATATCTATAACAGTTTTTGCCCACTTTTCAGGACTATCATTCAAACTTAAATAACACGTTTCAGGCAGCAGTTTTGCCTCAGCCGTTATTGTATTGGAAAAAATACAAGGAACGCCTTCTGCCTGTGCTTCTACCGCTGTAAGTGGAAACCCCTCATATAACGAAGGCATTAAAAAAATGTCCATAGCTTGTAATAAATCTGCAACATCAGACCTATAACCAAGAAAGTATGTACTGTTGCCTATAGATAAAATATTGGCTTTTTGAAGTAATTGTTCTTTTAGAGAACCGTCACCAATTAAATATAATTTTGCGCGCGAATCCAATTTCAGTATTTCAGCAAAGATTTCCAGTAAAAAATCATGATTTTTTTGCTTTTCTAATCTTCCTATGCTACATATAGCAAGATTATTATCAACTCCCAAATTTTCTCGTATCTCTGCACGCTTTTCAGGATCAAATTTAAACTTACATAGATCTACAGCATTATGAATAATATGGACCTTGTCAGTACTGCCAAACAACCATTTACCCGCTAAATCAGAACATGCAAAATAGTAATTGGCATATCTTTTTAGCAATCTTTTCATTCTGTTGCCAATAAACAGTTTTATTGGATTTTGAGTCTGAAATCCCGTATTATGAGAATGTGCTATTCGTACAGGAATCTTATATTTCTGAGCACACTTTAAAATATAAAAATTTTTACTGGATGAATGTAAATGAACAATATCAAAATCATTATGCTGAGCAAAAAAGTTGTCAATTGCCTTTTTATACTTAATATAATCAAGTGGCTTGCTTACCCATATGTTTGATAATTTATATAATTTAACTCCTAAATTTATAAATTTCTCTTCCAAAGGATATGTTTTTCCATCATCTAATAATAATAGTGATACCTCATTATTTGATAAATCCATATTTGAAATAAAATTATATAAAAATGTTTGAATACCACCGTGGAGCAATCTATCTACAAAATATAATATTCTCATTTCCATCCCTTTTTATTACTTATTTTAGTTCTTCATTGCTGTATTTCTTATAGAAGTAACTTCAATTTTAATTAAAATATTAATTCCTTTTTAACACTTTCTTTGCCAGTCTCTTAATGGTCTGATATATACCAAGCTTAATACAGCTGATTCTTATTAAATACTCAGCTTTTACACGCAACGTACTCGGAAAATAGAATTCAAAAAATTCTTTATTACTCATTCGGTTTGCATCCTCAAAAAATTGCTTCCTACGAGGATTTAATTGCACTGATTTAACCAATTCCCTAACGCCTTTTACTGCAAAATCCGGATCAACCTCAACCACTACGCATTTTTCACTAATTGCCTGCAATAATTTATTGCCCTTTTCAGTGTGAACTAATGCTCTAGTCACACCTTTATTATTATCAAGACTTTTTGAAAATTTGAATACATCAAAGCAGTCCCAGATAGTAATATCACATACTCTATATCGCTTCTTAAACTGGCAATTATAGCAGCTTGGCCTATCACTTAAATCTGAAAAAAATGCTCTCAAATACGGATCTGACTCTACTCCAAAATGTAGCTTTCTGCCATTCCTTAACTTAATAGTCATTTGAGAGTATTCATATCCATAGTACTCCTTATCACGAAAAGCCACTTCCTCCAATAAGTTCATATTTTCAGAAGTACGAAATTGTTTATATTTTTCCCAAATTAAAGGTGAAGGTACTGCATGGCATACTACATCAACAGTAATTAAATTAGTGTAATCTTTTCTTAGAAATCTTTTTAAGCCTTCAATCTGACAAGGAGTTCCACTATACAATACCTTTCTTCCAGCATCTAAATGCACTTTCGCTTCTAAAAATGTTTTCTCTATTCTACTTTGAACATATTTACTATTTCTGAATTTGCATAATTCATCAGGATTTTGTATCCCTTGATGTACTACCTCAAATGAACTATTAAAAGCAGCACCATAAACAACACCGTTTTCTTTTAGTATATATTCAGCTAATGCAGAAAAAGCTCCTCCAGAAGTGCTTTCACTGAGTACTTTAGGATCTTTATTCTGTATTAGGTACGCTTTCTGTGAAAAAGGTTTTTCAATTTCATTGTTTAATATTGGACATACTTGTTCGCAAAGACTACATTCAACACATTCATTCATATTAACATTCGGATACAAGAAACCTTCATTATCAGGATGCATTGTAATGCAATTTTTAGGACATATATTGTCACAAGCTGAACAGCCACAACATTTTTCTTTTTCTTTAATATTTATCATGAAAATCTACTCCAAGCCTTCCAATGCTCTATATAAAAATTTCTTTGATTCTTCTACGAAAATCTTCAATCTACTTTCAACAAGCGAATAATCAATATTCTCATTCATTTGCTCTTCAACTGATTCGTTTCCTTCTAAAATTCTTGATTTAATATCTAACACTTCTAACAATGAATCAATTCGACTATTTGTAGACATAGTTGATTTCGTCCTAAAACGTCTAAAAGTAAAAAACGTTTTACGGTTCAAAATTGAAAAAACTGTTCCATGAAATGAATCAGTACAAACAAATTCTGCATTACGTATTAAATTAATAAAATCACTGGGTCCTACATCGTATGGAGCTTCATCGGCAAATCCATTATCACTCCTAATATAGGCATCTAGTTGTTGTAAAGCAACTATTTTACATCCAGTCTTGTCTTTCAACTCTTTTGCGAAAGCACGAGGATAAGGATTGCTTCCCAAAAAATAGCAGAATATATACTTACCCTTGATAAAAGGCTCTTCGGATTGAATACTTTTCCATTCATCAGCCGAAAGTAACAGAGTTGGGTCACATACAACAGGAACATCCATACCCGTTAAATCTTTAATTAATTTCTGTCCTGATTTTTCTCTAACCGATAAATAATCAATTCTTGGTAAAAAATTTTTTGCAGATTCTTGGGCCTTTTTTGGCAGTGAAGAAACTCCAAAACTAGTGGCATATGCAATTTTACGTATATCACTTGGAACAAAATTTAGTGTGTAATAATCTGCTGCAATATTAGAAGGTAACCATAATTGATCACTACCTACTAAAAAAGCTGAATAATTATATGCTTGAGCTCCCAATTCAGATTTTGATGAATAAACTTTTGACAATCGAAATCTTTCTCTGGCAAATTTATCAAATTGCTTTTTTCTGATTGATATATTATTACCTAATGTGTTTTTATAAATTTTTTTTGCTATAGCTAATTTAATAAATCCCCATTTATCTTTAAATACATCTGGTGATAACATCCTACTCCTAAAATATTTCAGTTTTGCCTTTTTAATTTCTCCTGCAAACCCATCAATACAAATTGTCTCATTAGGAATATTCCAATTATCCAAAATCTGTTGAGTTGCATATGCTTGAAGCATGCTTCCGTAATTCGGCTGGAAATAACATGTTACTAATGCAACCTTCTTCATTTTGTTCTCCTCTCAGAATTTATAGTTCATCTTTGTCTATACATAAATAATTAAAAAACTGCTAATAATACGCTTTATTTTATTAACAACAAATTACATTTGCATAGACTTCTTATAGATACTAATATATTTTTGAGCCATTTCTTTTGTGTTATATTCTGTCATAATATCATTAAATGCATTTTCAACTAATTTTGCATTTTTTATCATATCACTTTGAATAGCTTCTACGAACGAATTAATATTATTACAGACATAAC
>NZ_DAORXT010000041.1:0-23846 GCF_035371925.1 Acetivibrio sp.
TATATTATTTTTCGGGAGGTTCAAAACACATGAGTAATGCATCAAATACACATATAAATTTGGAAAGCGGAAGGCTAAACGTTCAAATTGCCCACCCGGGCTCAATATACAACGGTTCCCGTTTCGACTGGACCGCTTTTATTACCAAAATAGTATTGGACAACAAATACTCCTTTTGCGTACCCGAGTCCGAAATTCCCGGCCAAGGCTCCGGCGGTTTCGGATTGTGCAATGAATTTGGAATAACCACTCCCATAGGCTACGATGAGGCAAAACCTAAAGAAAAGTTTCCAAAGCTCGGAACCGGTCTTTTGACCCGTCCCGATGAGTCGGATTACTTCTTCTTTGACAAATATGAAGTTGACCCTTTTCCCGTCAAGATTTCAAAGGATTCCAATAGCGTGGTGTTTGAAGTTGAGCCTGTGGATTGCAACGGCTATGCCGTCAAAATGACTAAAACCGTCTCATTGAAAGACAATGTGCTTACCATCGACTATCGTCTCGAAAACGTGGGGATTAAGCACATAAAAACCGAGGAGTATTGCCACAATTTCTTTTCCGTAAACAACAACAGAATTGGGGACGGGTTTGTGTTAAAATTCCCTTATGACATTAGTCCCAAAGAAATCCCTGAAGTCATGAACATAAAGGACAACGAAATTCGTTGGAACTTTGTGCCCAAAGGAGATTTTTACTGCCAGATAGAAGGTTTTAAATCCGTAAAGCAGCATTATTGGGAGCTTATATACGAGCCTGAAAGAGTGGGCATTAAGGAATACAGTGATTTTGAAATTGCGAAAGTTGCCGTATGGGGTACCACCCATGTTGTAAGTCCGGAAGTATTTATAAATGTAGATATTGCTCCGGGTAAAACCCAGGAATGGAGAAGACAATATGAGTTCTTTACTTTCTGATATAATTGGATTTTGTCTACTAAAAAAGCGGGGTAAGCTTTGAACTCTCCCGCTTTTTATTATTCTTTTACGTCCTCGCCATTATTTCTTTAGTCTTTATTTGCTATCTTCGCCCAAGTATCCTTTAGAGTTACCGTTCTGTTAAATACCAAAGAGCCTTGCTTTGAATCCCCGGAATCTACGCAGAAATAACCCAAACGGAGGAACTGGAACATATCTCCGGGTTTTGCATTGGCAAGTCCCGGCTCCAACTTGCACGACTTTAATACTTCCAGAGAATTCGGATTTAACTGCTCAATAAAGTCAACATTTTCGTCGGCACCGGGATTGGGCACAGTAAACAAATGGTCATACAGACGTACCTCAGCATCAACGGCATGGTCTGCCGAAACCCAGTGAATAGTACCCTTTACCTTGCGTCCGTCGGGAGCATTTCCTCCCCGGGATTCGGGATCATAAGTACAGTGTACTTCTATTATTTCTCCAGTCTTGTCATCCTTTACAACATCCACGCATTTTACTATATAAGCACCTTTGAGTCTGACTTCCTGTCCGGGGGCCAGGCGGAAATATTTCTTTGGCGGATTTTCGCAAAAGTCATCCTTCTCAATATAAAGAACCCTTGAAAAAGGCACTTTCCTTGTTCCCGAATTGGGGTCTTCGGGATTGTTTTGAACCTCAAACTCCTCAATCTCTCCCTCAGGATAGTTGTCTATGACAAGCTTTAAGGGCCTTAGTACCGCCATTACCCTTTGGGCTTTTTCATTAAGCTCTTCCCTGATGCAATGTTCAAGGAGCGAAATATCAACTGTGCTGTTGCTCTTGGCAACTCCTATACGGGCACAGAAATTCCTTATAGACGAAGGAGTATATCCACGCCTTCTTAAACCCGATATTGTAGGCATTCTTGGGTCATCCCATCCTCTAACATGCCCTTCCTGCACAAGTTTTAACAGCTTTCGCTTGCTCATTACTGTATAGTTTAAATTCAAACGGGCAAACTCAATCTGACGGGTCTTGCACTCCATATCGAGAGTCTCTATAAACCAGTTGTACAACGGCCTGTGGTCCTCAAACTCCAGTGTACAGATAGAGTGGGTTATACCCTCCAAGGAGTCGGATATGGGGTGGGCAAAATCATACATCGGATAAATGCACCACTTATCCCCGGACCTGTGATGAGGTGCCTTTATAATTCTATAAATTACAGGGTCCCTCATATTGAGGTTGGGAGATGCCATATCTATTTTGGCTCGCAATACTCTTGTGCCTTCTTCAAATTCACCATTTTTCATTCTCATAAACAAATCTAGGTTTTCTTCAACACTTCTGTTGCGATATGGACTTTCCTTGCCGGGCTCGGTCAAGGTTCCCCTGTATTGTCTTATTTCATCGGCACTTAAATCGCAAACATAAGCCTTTCCCATCTTAATCAGCTGAATTGCGTACTCATACAACTTGTCAAAATAATCGGATGCATAGTACAATCTGTCGTCCCAGTCAAACCCAAGCCACTTAACATCGGCTTTAATGGATTCAACATATTCGGTGTCTTCCTTCGAAGGATTGGTATCGTCAAACCTCAGATTGCACAAACCGCCATTTTGCTCTGCAATTCCAAAATTAAGGCAAATTGACTTAGCATGCCCTATGTGAAGATAACCGTTAGGTTCCGGCGGAAACCTTGTATGCACTCTTTTGCCGTATCTATTCGTTTCGTTGTCCTCATCAATAATATCCTGAATAAAGTTTGAATATATTTTCCCAGCTTCTTCTGTTGTATTTAATTCATTTGCTATGCCATCAACTTGAGCGTCCATTCCCTTGTTCCTCCTTGTCAGTTTTAAAATACTGCACATATGACTTTATGTAATAAATGTTTGTTAATAATATAAACAATTATAAAATATATTATTATATTATATAACATAATGGGATTCATTCAACATGTTTTTATTACAATCAACCAAATTCGACCTTGTTCTTTCTTCTATTTTAAATTATGCAATCCTTTTTAGCAACATCATTTATATAGCACAACTTATACGTTTCTTTTTCTTTTAGGTAAAATTTGTTTTTCTTAGCTTTTCAAATCCATAGAATTCTCAACTTTGAACTAAAAACTCATAAATTCTGCATCACAATTAATTATTCCCAAGCATTAAAACCGTCAAACTACGCAAAATACTAACAAACTAAATAACTATGGAGGTCATTGTTATGAAAATTCGCGAAGGAATGATACCGACAATCCTCGGAACTGTAGTTACTGCAACTGGATTGTCCTTAAAACCGCTTTCATCCAAAATTTCTTGGGGCATAACCGGTTTTGGACTTGCCCACATAGTCTTAGGTACAATCGACCTTATAGAACACCGCAAAGAACAAGTATAAAAATAGATGCAAATAGACAGGGAAGTATAAAACCCTGTCTATTTTGTTATATTTACTCTTACAACAAACTTCTTCTGAGTTCTTCGGCAGATTTTGGCGAAAGATATGCCGGAGGAATATCAAAAACCGTTTTCGCTCCAACAACGCCTTCCTTGTTTAATCTGTAAGCAGCCCTGGCATATGCAAGCAAAGTATTGGCTGTAAAATCCGGATTGGAGTCCAATTTCAAACTATATTCTATAGTATGCTTGTTTTCATTATCCACACCGGTCTTGCCTGTCCTTATTGAAAATCCGCCATGGGGAATTCCGCTGTGTTTTTCTTTTAATTCTTCTGCCGTAATAAAATGCACAATTGTATTGTAATCTGCAAAATAATCGGGCATAGTTTTAATTTCTCTTTCGATTCTTTCTTTATCCGCTCCTTCTTCTGCCACAACAAAACATTCCCTGATGTGCTTGTCTCTAGTTGTAAGCTCGGGGTTGTCCCCTTTTCTTACCAATTCAATGGCGCTCTCAACCGGAATGGTATACTGCCTTGCATCCAACACACCCTTAACTCTTCTTATAGCATCGGAATGACCCTGGCTTACGCCCTTGCCCCAAAAAGTATAGGTTTTTCCTTCAGGCAGAATAACCTCTCCAAACAAGCGGCTTAGCGAGAACATTCCTGGGTCCCATCCGCAGGCTATGACAGCAATCTTTTTTGACTGTTTTGCCTTCTCATCCACAGATTCAAAATATTCCTGAATTTTATTATGGGTATCAAATCCGTCCACAATATTAAACATTGCCGCAAATTCCGGTCCCTGCACCGGCAAATCCGCCATACTTCCGCTGCAAAGCAGCATAACATCTATTTCATCTGTCATATTTTTTGCACTGTCAATAGAATAAACTTTTACTCCTTCCGTCAATGGTTTTATCGAATCCGGATTCCTTCTTGTGAATATGCCCACAAGCTCCATATCCTTGTTCTGTCTTATCCCTATCTCGGCACTTTTTCCCAAATTGCCGTAACCCACAATACCTATCCGTATCTTTTCCAAAGTGATTCCTCCCATTCATTCAAGCAAATATCTCATAAAAATTATTGCGTTATGTATTTTATCATATTATGGCCAATTCTACATCAATTGAATAAAGATTTTTATATATTTTTTTATTATGAATATAAACTAAATAAGGAAGCCCAGACGGCTTCCTTATTTAATCGTTGGAAATTCTATTTGTCACATACAGGAATTTCCTTATGACCTCCTATTTCTTTGCCCGGTATATTAACTTGCTGCTTTTGCAAAAGCTTCAATCTTATAAATACTACCATCTTTTCAATAATTTTGTCGAAAATAAATTCTTCTTTGCCAACACATCCAAGACCCTTAGGATCTTTCAAAATATCATCTTCAAAAATTTTCACTTCTTCAAGTTCACAAAATACTTTTTCATTGAAGCACTCAACGTGTACAAAGCCCATTTCACAGGGATCACTGCCGATAATCTCTTGTCCGCAGAACTCTTTGCCTTTTATATTGTCAGTAAAGGAAGCTATTTCTTTTGCAGGACCTGTTTCGCAAATTACCGGAGGAACATCGAATATGATTTTGGTTACGCATCTAAACGGCACCTTTACTGTTGTATGCTTTATCTTTCCGCTTATTCCGCCTTTTGCATCATTAATGCAGTCAGCAGTAGCATATTCAATATTTTTTCTTACGTAGCCGCTTAAAAACAGTTTTCCGGTTTTCTTTTCCTTGTATCCGTAATCAAATCCTGTGTCAATTAGTTTACACTGGGTAATAAACACGTTCTTTTTGATTCTTTTGATTTCAAGGGCCGGCTCTTCCAACTGAATAACTGACTCCACATCAACCTGTATAACGGGCTCGGCAAGAACTACAGGTATTTTCCCAACTAAGGGTCCGTTAAACCCCTTTGGAGTCAAGAATTCGTTTGGGCATTCAGAAAGAGTTTCCGACTTAATTACTCCAGCTTTACAAGTGTACTCTTTGTCCATTTCACTACCTCCTAAAACATTGATTGGTTTAAGTGATATTTTTATATCTTCTACTACTAATATATGAAAGAGTACACTTAAATGTGTTATGTAAACCTTAATGTCTCTCGTGGAAATCTTTGTAATATCATAACTTTATATCAGATTATAGGGGATTATTAGGTAGATATCCCGGAATTCTTACCTGCTGCCATTGCAGTAGTGTAAATGTTATCGACAGTATCAAATATTCAGTCAGCGTATCAAAGGAATCTCCCTTGGCATTAACTCCTGAAAATCGCTTTTTTCTCTCCACATTCGACTCACATATTGACGCTTCGTCCAATTCGCAAAAGAGTCTTTCCCCTAAAAAATAAGAATTCTCCGGACTATTTTCCTTATCCGGCAATGCAACGGGTATAAATCCGTTTGAAGTTTTAAACACGGGAGAAGTGCAGTACTCGATTTTGGTTACACATTCAAAAGGCACCTTTAAAGCTTTATAAAGCATGTCAGCCGACGTACCTTTCTTATTTCCGTATTCCCTGTCTTTCAGGCCGTATGCCGCATACGCAATATTTTCACTTACATAACCATTCAGATAAATTTTTCCGTATCTTTTATTACCCATGTTTAAAAGCTTGCATTGGGTT
This sequence comes from Acetivibrio sp., assembly GCF_035371925.1. Lineage (NCBI taxonomy): Bacteria > Bacillati > Bacillota > Clostridia > Acetivibrionales > Acetivibrionaceae > Acetivibrio > Acetivibrio sp. Next base: position 5,957 of record NZ_DAORXT010000041.1, read on the forward strand.
AGATATATGCTCCTCGAATGGCTGTAAATGTCTAAAACAGAATGGTCAAAACAAACCATAGATTCAATATCTATATGTACCCTTGATTGGGAAACAACAACAGGAATTCTTGCAAGCACAGGACCACAACGGCCGGTGGGGTAAATCGGCTCACTTTGAACCTCTGTAATGGTTCTCGTTTCAACTTTAAACTCTTTAAAGTCACGCTCAGCACCCATAGTTAATGCCTCTATTAATCGAAAAAACAACAGCAAAATACCCTTTTTCATAATATGATAAGATAGCTAATCTTGTACCGGTCCATAGCCTTATATAACTTTAGAACAAAGAAAATTTTCGTTTGCAGTAAAATTTTCTTACATCACGAGTGTCTAAGCAAGGTAAAAGATATTTTAGCACAGGTGTTTGGTGTATCCCATCTCAATAAGCTTTAAGTACGCATCCCATACCTCTTTGGGAATATCCTGATGTACTTGAAAGCCCTTTTCGGGATATACCTTTATTCTCTGAAGGTCCCCAACCATCACGCTAATGACTTCATCTTCCGTGATTTCGCCGTTTTCGTAGTCTGAAAGATACTCCTTTAATTCCATTTGAGGAGATGTAACAATCACATCTATATTAGGCCAAAGCTTTTTAAATGCGGCATAGGTCCTTCTTTCCATATACGGCTTGTTGACCGCAATAATTTTTTGAGCTTTTATTTGACTTTTATCAATTAAATCCTTTACAAATAAAATATTCTCGCCTGTGTTTGAGGATTTATTTTCAATCAGGATGCATTCTTCCGGAACTCCCATGTCCATAGCTATCCGGGCAAACTTTTCCGCCTCTGTATTGTTCCAAATATGCTTTGTAAGCTTGCCATATCCGCCTGTAAATACAATCAGAGGAGCAAAACCCTCCAAAAAGATTTCTGCTCCCCTCTTTGCAACCCTTGTGTCATGGCTTCCCAACACGATTATGCAATCTGACTTTGCAAGCTTATGATTCATGCGAAGATAGTCCCATAAAATCTGTATAAGCTTTTCTTTCTCCATGTTATTCTCCGTCAAATCCAGATACTTAATATTTATTTTATGAAAAGAGTGCTTCTGCAAATTCCCTTGCATTAAATCTCTGCAAATCGTCCATTTGCTCTCCAACACCAATAAGCTTCACAGGAATATTGAGCTCCGATGCCACAGCAATTATTATACCGCCCTTGGCAGTTCCGTCAAGCTTGGTAAGTACAATTCCTGTAATATCGGCCACCTCACTGAAAGTTTTCGCCTGTGAAATGGCATTCTGACCTGTAGTGGCATCAAGTACAAGTAAAATCTCCTTGGATACTTCCGGAAGCTCCCTGTCAATTATTCTGAATACTTTTTTGAGCTCTTCCATCAGATTCTTCTTTGTATGGAGCCTTCCTGCCGTATCACAAATTAATACATCCGCCTTTCTAGCCTTTACCGCCTGCACGGCATCATAAATAACAGCCGCAGGGTCCGAGCCCTCTGTTTGCTTTATTAACTCAACACCAACCCTGTTGGCCCATATTTCAAGCTGGTCTATGGCCGCAGCCCTGAATGTATCCCCTGCAGCAAGAATAACCTTTTTCCCTTGTGATTTCAAAAGATTTGCAATCTTCCCTATGGACGTAGTCTTGCCCACACCATTTACTCCAACCACTAATATAACGCTTGGAGTTGTATCAAGTTTAAGGTCCGACTCTCCCTGGCTTAGAATCTGAGCCAACTCTTCCTTAAGCAGCTCCTTTACCTTGGCAGGGTCCGTCGTTTTTGTCTCCTTCACTCTTTGTCTAAGATTTTCAATAATCTTCATACTTGTATCGATTCCCACATCGGAAGTTATAAGTATCTCTTCCAGTTCCTCAAACAACTCCTCATCGATTTTTCCGAAAGACACCAATACTTTATCAATTCTTTCGGTGATTGTATTTTTTGTCTTCTTAAGTCCCTCTTTTAGCTTGTCAAAAAAACCCATATTCTACTTATCCTCCATCCGAAATTCTTAATATTTTTAACTCACTTTTTCTCCCATTTTCAGGGATACAATCTTTGAAACACCATGCTCCTGCATTGTTACGCCATACAGGGTATCTGCAGCTTCCATGGTGCCCTTTCTGTGAGTAATAACAGCAAACTGAGTCACACCGGAATACTTCTTCAAATACTGCGCAAACTTGTACACATTTGCATCGTCCAAAGCCGCTTCAATCTCGTCCAGCACACAGAAAGGCGTCGGATTTAGCCTTAGAATGGCAAAGAGCAATGCAATTGCAGTAAATGCCCTCTCTCCTCCCGACAGGAGCATCAGGTTCTGAAGCTTTTTCCCCGGAGGCTGTACCTCTATTTCAATACCGCTTTCCAAAACATTCTCCTTGTCCACAAGAATCAGCTCCGCCCTTCCCCCGTCAAACAACTCCTGGAACACCATGTTGAAGTTTTCATTTATCAGTTTAAACTGCTCCATAAACTGCCGCTTCATTATGGACACCATTTCATTTATTACTTTTTGGAGCTTCTGCTCTGCCTGCTCCATGTCGTTTTTCTGTGCCGACATAAATTCAAAACGCTCTTTGGTTTTTATATACTCGTCAATCGCAGCCACATTAACAGGTCCAAGTTCCTTTATCTCATTTCTAAGCTCAGTTATTCTCTTTTGAGCCTGAGTTATACTTCCGATATCCTTTTTAAGCTCCAGTGCGTTGGTATAGGTAAGCTCATATTCATCCCACATCCTGTTTTGAATCGATTCCATCTCGGATTCCAGCCTTGCCTTTTTAACCTCAATTCTACCGTATTCCTCCTGAAGCAAAAGAATATTTTTATTTATTTCGGTTATTTGATCAACAATACCCGCGGACTCTTCCTCCCGGACCTTTTTCTCCTCGCTAATCCTATCAATTTCAAAGGTTTTCCCGGATTTCTCCTCCTCATACTTTTTAATTAACTTGTCCAACCCTTCATTTTTCTCTTCCAAGGATTTAATTTCCTGTTCGTTCTTAGCCTTTTCAGCCTTCTTTCTTTCCATTCCCTTTACAAGACTGTTTTTCTCATTTGACAGTCTCTCCAGCGTTTCCTTTACGCCATCCATGCTCTCCATAATTGAATTTACCGAAATCCTGTAATCGGTAATGTCGGTATGCAATGCATCTCTTATCGACTGCTCTTCTTTGTTCTTTTCCTGATATTTTGAAACTATATCTTTTTTCTCTGCTATATCCCTTTCTATTTGTGAAAGCTCATTTTCGTATTTTGAAAGCTCATTATAAGTATCTTTTTCCTGTCTTATGAGCTGCTCTTTTTCTTGCTTTAGCATATCAATTCTTGCATTGCTTCTTTTTATATTTTCCTCAATCTGAGCCAAATGACTCTCATCTCTTATTTTTATAAGCTCGTTGTCTTTTAGACTGCTCTCTTCTGCCGAAATTTTTTCTATTACCTCCGTAAGCTCACCGGAAAGTCTTTCAACATTCTTTTCTATCGCCGCATCATCTTCTTTAAAATTTGCAATCTTCGTTTCCAGCTCTGAAATCTCACGGTTTCGGCTTAGAATTCCCGACTCTCTTTTCTCTTTGCTTCCTCCCGACATGGAACCGGTGGTACTTAATATATCACCGTCTAAGGATACTATTCTAAAGCTATATCCAAACCTTCTTGCCATCTTTATTCCGGCATCTAGGCTGTCTACCACCACCACTTTTCCGAGAAGACTTAACACTATTCCCCTGTACTGTTCGTCATATTCAATAAGGTCTGATGCAACCCCGATAAATCCTTCATGGCCTCTTAACTGATTTAAAATGCCGTCGTCAAGATATTTCCCCTTTACGGAGGATATGGGCAGAAACGTTGCCCTTCCCAAATTGTTTCTCTTTAAATATTCTATTGCCCTTTTGGCATCCTCCTCGCTGGTGGTAACAATATTCTGCAAAGCTCCACCCAGTGACATTTCAATCGCAGTCTCATACTTTTCGTCCACAGTAAAAAGCTGCGCCAACGCACCATGAATGCCTTTGCCAAACTCTTTTGACTGCTGGCACGCCTGTAAAACAACCCTTACACTCCGGTTGTAGCCCTCAAGGTTTCGCTCCATATCCATAAGCATCTTTTGCCTTGAAGTCATTATCTGTATTTGGGACCTTACGTGATTCTGCTTTCTCTTTTCCTCTTCCAGCCTTACGCCAAGGTCCTTTCTCTTTTCATTCAATTCCAAAAGCAACTCTTTTATATTTTTAATAAGTTCATTTACCTTGTAGATACTCTCGGACAGCTCTTCCTTTTTCATGCCCTCCTTGTCTTTCTCAAGGGTCAGCTGGTATACTTCTGCGTCAATGCTTGTCTGCCTCTTCTTGATGCCTTCAATGTGGTTTTTTATATTGTTTATCTGTGTCTTCTTGTCCGACTGTATATCGAGCATTTCCATTATCTCAGTCTTCAAGTTCTCAATATATCTCTCATTCTCATTCAATGTGGCAATAATGGCCTGAAGCTTTTTTTCGGACTCCTCGAGCTTTGAGGAATAATCATTATACCTCTCCTCAAGGTATAAGATTTTGCTGTTCTTTGAAGCCTCTTCTTCCGATATGGCCTTGATTTTCTCCTCAACCTCGGCTATTTCCCCGTCAAGACGGTCAATATTGGAAAAAAGGTTGTTGATTTTCTCCTGATTTAGCCTAATTTCGGAATGGGATTTTTCAAGGCTGCCGTCTATAGCATAATACTCCTGTTTTGCAGCCTCAAGTTTTCCTTCCATATCCTTTAAAAGGCTTAAATTTTTCTGGTTGAGAGCCGTAATTTCCTCCAGCTTTTTATTTTCACCGTCAATATTGTCCTTAACTGAAGTGAAGCTCTCTTCCAATTCCTTTATCTTTTCTTTGTATTTGGTGATATTTTCTATATATACGTTTATTTCCAACTCTTTTAAAGTCTCTCTTAAGTTCAGGTACCTCTTTGCCACTTCGGATTGCTCTTTTAAAGGCTCAAGCATATTTTCAAGCTCTGCTATAATGTCATTTATTCTAAGAAGATTTTGTCTTGTCATCTCCAGCTTTTTTTCCGCTTCCAGCTTTCGGACCTTATACTTCATAATTCCGGAGGCCTCTTCAAAAATACCCCTTCTTTCCTCGGATTTAGTGCTTAGAATTTCATCAACTCTTCCCTGTCCGATTATGGAATAACCGTCCTTGCCGATACCGGTATCAAGGAACAACTCATAAATATCCTTAAGACGGCACTGGGTCTTGTTTATCATATACTCACTCTCTCCGGAGCGGTATACGCGCCTGGTTACGGTAACTTCGCTAAAATCAATAGGAAGCATGCCGTCAGAATTGTCAAAGGTAAGAGAAACCTCTGCAAAACCCAAAGGTTTTCTGTGTTCGGTACCGGCAAATATTACATCCTCCATCTTTCCGCCTCTCAAGGTTTTGGCACTCTGTTCTCCCAGTACCCACCTTATTGCATCGGAAATATTGCTTTTGCCGCTTCCGTTTGGTCCTACCACCGCGGTAATGCCGGAATTAAAGTCAAGCTGTATTCTGTCAGCAAAGGATTTAAAGCCTTGAATCTCAAGTCTTTTCAGATGCAAATAAAACACCTCGGTAATTTTAGAATGAAAACCTCAAATATTTACTCCTTAATTATTCTAACATAATTTTTTATATTATCAACACAGCAATATTATCTCATCAATATTTCCGTCAAGACAAAACCACATTTTACATTTTACGAAATATTGCTTTTATAGCTTTTGGCATACTTTCCAGCAACAAGCAAAGCCTCAACCATGCTTACAGCACTGGCTTTTCCTGTTCCGGCAATATCAAAGGCCGTACCGTGGTCCACGGATGTTCTTAAGAAAGGAAGCCCTATCGTGACTGAAATTGTCCTTTCAAAATCCAAAGTTTTAGCAGCAATATGCCCCTGGTCATGGTAAAGAGAAAGTACCGAGTTGTATCTTCCCTTGCTTGCAAGATAAAACACCGAGTCGGCTCCAATAGGCCCTTCCACACGATAACCTCGCGAAATCGCTTCCTCTATGGCAGGTATCACAAAGTCAACTTCTTCGCGGCCGAAAAGTCCATGCTCTCCGCTGTGGGGATTGAGCCCTGCCACCGCCATGGTTCCCTCATTGATGCCCAAAAGTCCCAATGCTTTTGTGCATCTTTCAATATAGTCCAGCACCCTTTCCTTTGTCACCAAATCGCATGCCTGTCTTAAAGAGACATGCCGGCTTAGGAAAAATATCCTTAAGTTCCCCACTTCAAACATGGTCAAAGGGTCCTTTGTACCGGTAAGTCCCGCCAAAATTTCCGTATGTCCTATATAATCTATTTTTGCCATTTTCAACGATTCTTTGTTTATGGGTGTGGTGGCTAAAGCATCTATTCTTCCGGCCATGGCAAGCTCCACAGCCCGTTTTATATAATCGAATGCCGCTTTGCCGCATTGTGCCTGGACCTGTCCCATTTTGACGCCGGACACACCAATATCTCCGATATTAACAAGATTAATTGCGCCTCTGTCCGATACCATCCCATGGAGATTATCATCTACAACATTTATTCGAGTGTCAAGCCCACAAATCTCCAATGCCTGTAAAATCGCATCTTTAGAGCCTATGACTACAGGCGTAAGGAACCGGTAAATGCTTTCATCGTTTAGTGCCTTTACCACTATCTCCGGGCCAATACCTGCCACATCTCCAAGAGGTATTCCTACTATCGGCTTATCCACATGATTTTCCTCCCGTCTTTTTCTCAATAAATTTTTTTATATTTACCTCATATTTATACCTCAAAATATTTATGCCTTAAAACTGCTATTTAGATTCAAGTTTGCCTCTTTCATTTCATTCCAAGAGGCCAAATTAAAAAAGCTGTTCTTGTACAAGAACAGCCTCAAAACAATAAATATGTAACAAAATTATCTAGGTTCGACTAAAAATTTAATCGCAGTCCTCTCCTCCCCATCGATACTAATAGATGAAAAAGCTGGAACTGTAACAATGTCAATACCGTTCGGCGCAACGAAACCTCTTGTAATTGCTATTGCTTTAATAGCTTGATTTACCGCTGCTGCCCCCACTGCTTGAATTTCTGCTGTCGATTTGCCTCTAAGAATTGCTGCCAATGCTCCAGCGACCAACTTCGGCTGCGAATGAGCTGATACCTTTAATACTTCCATACACTTTTCCTCCTCAATAAAATATAACTTATATAAATTAAATAAAATAAAGCAAATTTATTTCTCTCTTTTAAAATATATGATAACCGATAATGGATAATTTCTAGTCTAACATTATTTTATAACAATCCATGATAACAAACAATATTATAAAATTAATATTTTATATCATAAATTTCATGTCCAACATTATATTCTCTGACAATAATTTTATCATACCCGTACTTTTTTCGTAAATACTCTACATTTTTTCTCCCTTGACCTATAACATTCGATATTTCTTTTTTACTCGTGCAAATTACTAGTGTGTCTTTTTTCGACAGGTTTTTCTCCATAATCATCTTTTCGATAGCATAAAGAGCCATCCTCGATTCCACCAATTGTCTGAAAGCAGGATGGAAGGGTCCGGCAATCACGTCACCGCCCTCGTTTATGCTTTCGGTGGGCTGCAGCCCAATCCTTATTACGTTTATATTGTTCTTTTCATAAATGTAAAGAAGCTCGGCACAAAGCTCAACGGCTTCGTCAAGCTCCAAAGGGATGTATTCACCTCTAATGTACATCTTTTCAAGATAGGTACCCTTAATCACCAGTGTGGGATAAATCCTTAAAATATCAGGCTTTATTCCAACAACTCTTTCTGCAGTACGAAGGGCTTTTTCCCTATTGTCCCCCGGAAGCCCTATCATTGTCTGTATTCCTAGGGTAAAGCCTCTTTGTTTTATAAGAGCCGAAGCATTGTAAACATCCTCAACGCTATGTCCCCTGCAGGTCTTCTGAAGAACTTCATTGTCAAGGCTCTGTACCCCAAGTTCTATTGTCTTTACATTATACTTTTCCAGATAATCAAGAATTTCACCGGTTATATAGTCCGGCCTGGTTGAAAGCCGTATGCTTTTAACCTTCCCCTGTTTTATATATTTATTGGCCGTTTCAAGGTATCTGTATTGTTCTTCTCTTTCTATACCCGTAAAGCTGCCTCCGTAAAAACCTATCTCGATATATGCATTTTCACCGGCAGAACCGATGTGGGACTCAATAATCGATATCATCTTGTCTTCGGTCATATCATCTTTTTGACCGCTTATATACTTTTGATTGCAATATATGCAGTCAAAAGGGCAGCCCTTGTGGGGAATAAAAATCGGTATGACAATATGCTTAAAAGCCATTATTTTCCCTCTTAAACCATGTTATAGTAATATATCTAATTATATCAGTGAACTTTCTAACATCATTTCATCAATACTTAAAATTGCTTTTTTAAAAAGTCTTAGGCATTAATATTTTTGAGAGATGATTTTGCAGCCATCTGCTCTGCTTCCTTCTTTGACCGGCCTTCCCCAATTCCTACCACTTTTTCGTCCACTTTTACCTGGGCAACAAACACCTTGCTATGGTCAGGCCCTTTTTCTTCAATTATCTCATACGAAATTTTATGTTCATTGGTCCTCTGAATAATCTCCTGAAGCTGGGTCTTATAATCCATAAAAATAGTCCCTCGGATAGATTCCTCTATTGTTTTACCCAGTTGGTTCAATATAAAGGCTCTCGCGCTCTCAAGACCTCCATCAATGTATATCGCCCCTATCAGCGCTTCAACAGCATCCGAAAGTATGGAAACCCTCGACCTTCCACCAGTGTTTTCCTCGCCCTTTCCGAGAAGGAGGTATTTCCCTATACTTATGTTTTGTGCACACTCAGCCAAAGTACGTTCACACACCACATTTGCTCTGAACTTTGTCATTTCTCCTTCTGCCAGGTATGAACAGTTTGTAAAGATATATTCACTGACAACCATGTTTAAAACAGTGTCACCCAAAAATTCAAGCCTCTCATTGCTTGATATCCTATCATCCCTGCATTCATTGGCATAGGAACTGTGAGTCAAAGCCAATACAAGTTTCATCTTGTCTTCAAAACAATAACCTATAACCCCTTCCAGCTCCTTTATCCTGCCCATAAAACCATCTAAATTAAACATTGCTCCTCCCATCCTTCAAAGGCTTATAATATACATTTCCCGATGGAAAAATATATCATAGCACTTTACAGCTTTAGGGGAACGGAATAAACCGCCCCCCTAAAGAATCAGATTGCATTTATCAACAAAACTTCTTTAATGCAATAGTTGCGTTGTGTCCACCAAATCCCAGAGAGTTTGACAATGCATAGGTTATGTCGGCACTTCTTCCTTTATTCGGAACGTAGTCAAGGTCACATTCCGGATCCGGTGTCCTGTAATTGATTGTCGGAGGCAGGAAACCATCTCTTAAAGCAAGGACGGTAATAATAGCCTCAATCGCACCGGCTGCACCCAAAAGATGTCCTGTCATTGACTTGGTAGAGCTTACAGCCAGCTTCTTTGCATGCTCACCAAACACAGCCTTTATAGCCGCAGTTTCAAACTTGTCATTGTATTCCGTAGATGTTCCATGTGCATTAATATAATCCACATCTTCAGGTTTTATTCCTGCATCATCTATAGCCATTTTCATGCATCTTGCTCCACCTTCGCCTTCCGGTGCCGGAGCGGTAATATGATATGCGTCATTTGTAACTCCATATCCTACAATCTCAGCAAGGATATTAGCGCCCCTCTTTACTGCATGCTCCAATTCTTCCAACACAAGAATTGCGGCGCCTTCTCCCATAACAAATCCGTTTCTTTCAGCATCAAACGGTCTGCAGGCCAAAGCAGGGTCTTCTGTTGTGGTCATGGCTTTCATGGAACAAAAACCTGCGAAAGACAATGGTGTTATGGAAGCCTCCGAGCCCCCTGTAATTAAAACATCCGCATCACCGCGCTGAATAACCTTGAAAGCATCTCCAATGGCGTTGGTCGATGTGGCACACGCAGTTACGACACACTCGTTAAAGCCTTTGGCTCCAAACTGTATGGCAATTTGTCCCGCTGCCATATTCGAAATCATCATAGGTATAAAAAACGGACTTACTCTGCCTGGACCCTTTTCCATATAGACCTTGAACTGTTCTTCGAATGTTGACATTCCACCTATTCCCGAACCTACAACAACTCCAAATCTATTTTTCTCTACCTTCTCAAGGTCAAGTCCCGACATCTCCACAGCCATTTTAGAGGCAGCCAATGCATACTGGCAATAAGGATCCATTCTTTTTGCTTCTTTTTTGTCAATATACTTGGTAGGATCAAATTCTTTTATTTCAGCTGCAACTTTTGTAGGCATGTTTGATACGTCGAACTTGGTTACTGTGGTTATTCCGCATTTACCTTCCTTTATCGCGTTCCAAAACCCGTCAATATCGGTTCCCAATGCAGATACAACTCCAAGACCTGTAACAACAACTCTTCTCTTCATTGTCAAACCTCCTGTATTAATTTACACACATATACAATTATATATAAGAAGTTAATTATTTCTACGTTAAATTTCAATTATTCTTAATATTTTGCCCTGAGTATAAGCTTACCATAAAAAAGTCCCTTTTGCAGGGACTTTTTTTATGAATTATTCTTAATGTACTCAACAACATCTCCTACTGTTGAAATTTTTTCAGCCTCGCTGTCGGGAATTTCGAGGTCGAACTCCTCTTCCAAGGCCATTATCAATTCAACAATATCCAATGAGTCTGCACCTAGATCGTCTATAAAAGATGATTCCATTGTTATCTCATCTTCTTCAACACCTAACTGCTCTGCAATAATCTTTCTAACTTTTTCGAACACTATCATTCACCTCCTTCCACAGGGGGTTTGGTTGATTCTTAGTGTAAACTATTGATTTTGACCAAATAGTGTTACAATAAGATATTATTACATTACCAGTCCGCCGTCAATATTTATTACCTGTCCTGTTATATAATTTGAATCGTCAGATGCAAGGAAACCGACAACATTGGCCACTTCTTCAGGCGTCCCGAACCTTTTTAGCGGTATGTTATTCAAATAGGTTTCCTTCACTTTGTCAGGTAAGACATCGGTCATGGAAGTTATGATTATACCCGGGGCCACAGCATTGCAGCAAATCCCTTTTGCAGCAAATTCCTTTGCAGTCGCTTTAGTAAGACCTATCAAACCTGCTTTAGACGCCGAATAATTAGCTTGACCTGCATTGCCCATAACACCTGCAACAGAGGTAATATTTATAATTTTACCGCTTTTTTGCTTCAACATGATTTTGGAGACAGCTTTTGTACAAAGAAAGGCACCTTTCAAATTAATATCCAAAACATCGTCCCAATCCTTTTCAGACATTTTGAGCATGAGCATATCCCTGGTGATACCGGCGTTATTTACAAGTATATCAATTCTTCCGAAAGCATCCATCGCTGTTTTAACCATATTCTCAACATCTTCAGGATTGCTTACATCCCCTTTTGCAACAACGACATTTATTCCGGCAGCTTCAAATTCCTCTTTAGCGGCATCAACGCTGCCTGAAGCAGTTGTACCGTTAAGAACGATATTTGCCCCCATATTACCCAGTTTTAATGCAACAGCTTTCCCGATTCCTCTGCCTGCACCGGTTATAATTGCAGTTTTCCCCTTTAATTGCATACTATTCACCTCTTATTGCCGTTATGAATACCTCAATTTTATCAAGCTCCAAGTTCCTCTAGTGTTTTATTAAGAGATTCAATATCCTCAACATTGAGAGTCTTCATTTCCTTGTTGATCTTCTTAACAAAACCGCTCAATACCTTACCCGGACCTATCTCAACAAAAGTATCCACACCATCTTCTATCATGTTCCTTATAGAGTCTTCAAACAGCACTGAGCTGCTTACCTGTCTTATCAAAAGATCCTTTACTTTGTCTTTATCTAAAATATATTCCGCAGTTACATTTGTTACCACCGGAATCTTAATGTCATAAAGATTCACTTTTTCAAGCTCAGCAGCCAGTTTATCCCCCGCAGGTTTTAACATACTGCAGTGAAATGGAGCGCTAACAGCAAGAAGCATTGCTCTTTTTGCTCCCATTTCTTTGGCAATTTCCAAAGCCTTTTCCACAGCCTTTACCTCTCCTGCAACGGTTATTTGCCCCGGGCAGTTGAAGTTTGCCGGCTCTACAATTCCCTCCGACGATGCCTTTTTACAGCATTCCTTTACCGCCTGGCTGTCCAGTCCCATTATAGCTGCCATAGTACCAACTCCAACCGGCACTGCCTCTTGCATGAATTTACCTCTTTTTCTCACCAAGGATACGGCATCCTTGAAAGTCATTGTACCTGCGGCAACATGGGCCGAATATTCTCCAAGGCTCAGCCCTGCCACAACATCGGGCTTTATGCCCTTCTCCAAAATCGGCTGAAGCAAAGCCACACTTGCTGTCAAAATAGCGGGCTGAGTATTTTCGGTTATCTTGAGGGTTTCTTCATCACCTTCAAAAATCATTTTCTTCACATCAAAGCCCAAAGCTTCCGATGCCTCATCAAATATAGCATCGGCTCCTTTGTACTCATCGGCTATCTGCTTGCCCATTCCAACATATTGCGCTCCCTGACCGGGAAACAAAAATGCTAGTTTACCCATTCTTCTACCTCCAGTATTAAAAACAAAGTATTTACCGTTTTAATTTTACCGTGATTTATTTATTCCATCTGATTATGGCAGCTCCCCAAGTAAGACCGCCGCCAAAACCAACCAAAATTAAATTATCGCCTTTTGAAATGATTTTTTGCGAATAAGCGTCAGTCAATCCCACCGGTATGGATGCGGACGAAATATTGCCGTACCTGTGAAGGTTTGAAAACACCTTGTCGTTCGGTATGTTAAGTCTCTTTGCCGCACCTTCCAGGATTCTGATATTTGCCTGGTGAGGCACAATCAGCTTTATGTCATCCATAGTAAGTCCCGCATCGTCCAATACTTTTGTTGAAGCATGTTCCATTATCTTTACCGCAAATTTGAAAACCTCACTGCCATCCATCCACAACGTTCTTTTATTCTCTCCGCCTCTTGCCTCAATATCCTCAGGTGAAATATAACAGCAGGGTATGGTGATATTTTTACCCAGTTCACCTGCTGCCCCGGTATAGGTGGTAATTATTCCACAGCCCTCCTCCACCGGTCCGAACAGCACCGCACCTGCTCCGTCACCAAAAAGAACACAAGTATTCCTGTCTTTCCAATCGACTACTTTTGAAAGTCCCTCACAACCTACAATTAACACATATTTGTAAAATCCCGACCTGATAAACTGATTGGCCACAGACATTCCGTAAATGAATCCCGAGCACGCGGCATTAAGATCAAAGGCAGCTGCCTTGGTTGCTCCAATCTCACTTTGAATAAGGCAGGACATGGATGGCGTAAGATAGTCGGGTGTCTCTGTAGTTACAATTATCAAATCCACTTCTTCCGGTTCAACTTTTGCATCGGCCAGAGCCTTTTTTGCAGCCTCCACTCCCAACTTATGCGCTGGTACATCCTCATCCAATATTCTTCTTTCAGATATTCCGGTTCTCTTGGTAATCCATTCATTCGACGTATCTACCATTTTTTCTAAATCGTGATTGGTAAGCACCTTCTTTGGAAAGCAACTCCCCAATCCCAAAATCCCACAATTACAAGTCTTGTTCAATATCCTCTACCTCCATATTAACAAACTCTTGCCTTATTTTATCCAATACCTTTGTCCCCGCAAATTTGCTTGCTTTAAGAATTACATTTTTGACTGTTTTCGCGTTTGAACTTCCATGACTTTTTAATACAAGACCGTCAACACCCAATATGGGAGCGCCCCCATTTTCATCTGCATCCATAATCATCTTTAGAACCTTCATATCTTTCTTTAGCATAAGAGCTGCCATCTTTGTCTTCAAATTCTTAAGCATGATACTCTTTATCAGATTGTAGAAGTACGAACCGGCACCTTCATAGAATTTAAGCAGAACATTTCCCACAAAACCATCACAAACAACCACATCAACTTTGCCTAATGCCACATCATTTCCCTCAATATTTCCGACAAAATTGATATTGGATTCGGAAAGAAGCGAATACGCATTCTTTAGCGTCTCGTTGCCTTTTCCCACCTCGGCTCCAATATTTAAAAGACCAACCTTCGGGTTGTCTACACCGAGCATCTCTTTCATATAAATGGAACCCATAACACCAAACTGCTGATAATTAACAGGTTTGCAAACTGTATTGAGTCCCGCATCAATAATAAGACCTTTTCCTGACTTTGTGGGCACTATTGCTGCAATCGCAGGTCTGTCAACACCCTTTATTCTGCCGAGTATAAACAGGGCGCCTGTCATCAGTGCTCCACTGTTGCCGCAGGATAAAAATATATCACCTTTTTTCTCCTTCAAAAGCTTAAATCCCACAACCATGGAAGAATCCTTCTTTGTTTTGATTGCCTTTGTAGGCGTATCTTCCACAGTGATAACTTCAGATGCGTGGTGAATCTTTATTCGAGATTCATCATAGCTTCTTTTCTTTAATATTTCCCGGATTTTTTCCTTATCACCTATTAGCAATATTTCAAAACCTTCTGCTTCCAAAACTGCATCCAAGCATCCGTTGACAATGGCTTCAGGTGCATTGTCTCCACCCATTGCATCAACCAATATAATCAAAAGTATTCACTCCTAATACCTATAGTCTTGTTTCTTCTTTTCACTAAGTTACTATACATTTCAAATTTTTTCAAGGGATACCAGAATAAATTTCCCTCTGAAAACTTCAACATTCTTCTCTGTAATTTTTACCCAAACTATAAATTTATTATCCTTTGATTTTTTTACTTCAGCTTTGGCCACAAGTTTGCTCCCGGCATATACAGGAACCTTGTATTTTATATTCGCCACTCCGACCAAAGCCACTTGAGCATCTATTACTGCAATGGCAAGGGATTCCGCCAGGGAATATATGTAATGCCCCTGTATAATTCTTGTTTTCTCAAAAACCATTTTCGAGTTGGTTTCAAGAATGGAAATACCACCCTTGCCCAATGTTATATCCACCAGTTCTCCGACAATATCTTTAACTTGAAGTGATTTAACCTTGCCATAGTTTTTTTGCGCTACGTTTTTTATTCTCTCTCTGAGTTCCGGAATGCCCAGTTCCAGTCTGTCAAGCCTTATTGTAGGCACACTCACACCTAACATTTCGGATAACTCTTCATCTGTAAGGAAGGGGTCATGCTCAAGTTTTTCAAGGAGAATAGCCTGCCTCTCCTTCTTCATACATGACGACCTGCTCATGCGTTCACCTCTTTTTATTCCGGACAATCAATAAAATTTCATGTGCCGGAGCAATAATGTTTCTCTCTTTTTGCTCAACTGCCATTTAGTGCATATCTTTATTATATATTATATTATCTTTCTCTATAATTATTGCCTGGTATTAATCTCTGATGTTAAAAGTATATAATATATTTATCATATATGCAACAATTTCCTCAAATTTTCATAAAATATTTATAATAAATCAACGTGCTTTCCGCCAAAAAGAGGCAGGCGATTATTTCGCCCACCTCTTTTTCGTTCTTCTACTTCGGATTCTTAGGATCCGTAACTGATATAATAACAACCGTCAATATGTACAATTTTATTTCACTTCCAGAGTATAATAAAAAAGAGCCAGAGCAACATTCTCCGACTCCCTTTATTTCTATTTTACATATCCTGCTTTATAACATGGGCATTTTTAACAATATAATCATAAGCGGAATATATGGTGGCAATCACAGCAATCAGCATTAAAATCTTGTCTATGGGAAATCCTAAAAGAACGTCCACCAGATAACTCCTTACAAGCGTAGCTAAAATTGCAATAATCTGAGTAACCGTCTTGATTTTGCCCCATTTGCTTGCCGCAATAACAATTCCTTCACTTGCCGCCACAAGCCTTAATGCCGTAATTATAAACTCTCTGGCAATTATTATAATGGCAGCCCAGGAGGAAAGGTCATTTCTTTCCACAAGAGCGACAAGAGCTGCTGTAACTAAAAGTTTATCCGCTATGGGGTCTAAAAACTTTCCGAAGTTTGTTACCTGTTTTCGCTTTCTGGCTATATATCCGTCCATCCAGTCAGTGCTTGCTGCTATTAAAAACAGTATGCCTGCAATATAATTACCGTAGCTTTTAATAAAAAAGTTTATGGCTTCAAGCTGTGAATGGGCAAAAGACAAAAGTGAGCTGTCTACAACCCATTCCGGAATCGGTATTATCAGCAGCATAAAAACTGGGACCAAAATAATTCTCGATATAGTCAATTTATTTGGAAGATTCATTTATAACCTCTCCTATTAAATCATAATCATCAACATTTAATATCCTAACACTCACAAATTCTCCAAATTTAAGAGGCTCTGTGCTTGTAAAGTAAATTGAACCGTCTATGTCCGGAGCTTCGGCATAAGTTCTTCCATAATAGAAAATACCGTCTTCAGACACCCCTTCCACCAAAGTTTTATATACCTCGTTCAATCTGCTTTCATTTTTTCTTTGCACAATTTCCTTCTGAAGCTGCATTATGTCGCTTCTTCTTGACTCCTTAACACTCTTTTTGATTTGAGGTTTTAAATCATAGGCAGGAGTGCCTTCCTCTCTGGAATAAGTAAAGACACCAAGCCTGTCAAATTCGTATTTTCTGACAAAATCATAGAGTATTTTAAAATCCTTGTCGTCCTCACCGGGAAAACCGACTATCAAAGAAGTTCTCAAAACGATACCGGGAACTTCGGATCTTAATTTATCCAAAATGTTCCTTACCCCTTCGCCTGTACTTCTTCTGCCCATTAATTTTAATATCTTGTCACTTGCATGCTGAATGGGTATATCCAAATACTTTACAATTTTTCTGTTGTTTGCAATTTCATTTATCAGCTCTTCGTCAATCTCTTCCGGATAAGTATATAAAAGCCTTATCCATTCAATTCCTTCTATACTGCTGATTTGTCTTAGCAATTCCCCAATCTTTTTTTGACCGTAAATGTCTCTCCCGTAAACGGTAACATCCTGAGCTACCAGTATAACTTCCTTTATCCCTTTTTGGGCAAGGGACTCGGCCTCCGAAACTATGTCCTCCATTTTTCTGCTTCTGTAAGGTCCACGTATATAGGGAATGGCACAGTAAGTGCAACGGTTGTCACATCCCTCGGATATTTTCAAATAAGCATATCCTCTGTGCGTGGACAGAAGACGTTCGTTGTTGAGATATTCCACACTTAAAGTATCCTTATGGAATACGGCTTTTTCTTTATTTTCATTACTATAAAACCGGTTAATAACCTTTGCTATTTCATCATAGCCGGAAACCCCCACTACTGCGTCCACTTCCGGTATTTCTTTTATTATCTCATCCTTGTATCTTTGGGCAAGACAGCCGGCAACAATCAACATCTCACAATTTTTACTCTTGTGACTTGCCATTTCAAGAATAGTATTTATGGATTCTTCTTTTGCTGACTCAATAAAGCCGCAAGTATTTATAATTATAATATTGGCTTTCTCACTGTCAGATGTGATTTCAAATTCATTTTTCTTAAGCAATCCCAGCATTATTTCACTATCCACAAGGTTTTTCGGACAGCCCAGCGAAATAATACCTACTTTTTTCTTCAAGTCATACACCTCATTATAGTTTATATTTTAATATCACTATCATTATTTACGTTCACATCCAAATTGTCAATTGTTTTTTATAAGTTCTTCCGGCAACAAACTCTCTGCTTTGCTTATCAGGCTTTCGATTTCGT